>CALWBS010000266.1 GCA_944376135.1 uncultured Enterocloster sp. | reverse complement strand
CGGATAAAGAGAAGGCTGTGGGAAATAACTATGAGCTGATTTCCATGCGTACCTCCACGGGCGGCGGCATGACGGATCTTCAGGTTCGTACCACGAAAACGACCACGCAGACCAAGAATAAGCTGCGGAATGTGGAATACAGCGAGAATGCCCTCCGCTCCGATATACAGACGCTCTATGATACGATTTTGGAGCAGAAGGCAGCCTATGACGCGGCGGCCACAGCGCTGCAGAGCGCCCAGATCACCTGGGATGCAGCTCAGATTCAGCGTCAGAACGGAAGCATAAGCCAAATTGGATATCTGCAGCAGGAGTTAGCCTATCTTCAGGCACAATCTGCCTTTACCTGTGCGGATTTGGCTCTCCAGCAGGCCATGCAGAATTATGATTGGGCTGTTAAGGGAGTTACGGTCAGTACAGAGTGAGAATAAATCCCATTTTACCTGGTGCTTTCTTCTGGAAGTAGGAAGAAAAGTCGAATATTGACGGTAAAATGGGATTTTTCTCGCGAATTAATTGAAAATTAAGAAAATAATAGGAGCGGATGTCTTGATTTTTCGTAAGGAAAATGTTATTCTTTTTTCATAAAGGGAGTGTATATTGATTCAAAGGAGAGTGGTAACCGTCGGCAACGTAGTATGGAAACGAGGTGATCATATGTTGACCAGGCGAATAGACAGCAGAGAAAAGACATTAAATCCCATCCCCATTTCGTATTTGATTCAGACGGCCAATCAGTTTGTATGCGATATTTATGTGAGCAGCGAGAAAGGCAGGGCGAATCTGAAGCAGTATGATGAGATGAAGAATCTGAAGATGGGCGGTTTTCTGACTTTTTACTTTAAGGGAAGTGACGAGACAGAAGCAGAGGACAGGATTCACAGAATTCTGTGGAAGGACAATTAAAGGATAAAGGAAGTGTACATATCATGCACGAGCAGCAGTAAGCGAGGGCGCTTAAGAGAAGAGGCCCTCGCTTTTTGTAAAATCAAAATTGTGCGTATTCTTTATCCGCTAAGAGTTTCTATTCATCATCCACGGTGGCATTTACCGGGCCGGTTCTTTTTTCCGGCCTTTTTCTTTGTCCGGAGCCGGTTGCGATGGAACCGCTTCATGCTGCAGATAGTGCCCCGCATCTTTGAAAAAGCTCCACACAATGAGGACAATGATAATCCCAATGGGGAAGGCAGCGATGATCGACACCGTCTGCAGATTTGTCATGGAATTTTCAGAAAAGATGAGGGCAATGGGCAGGAGCATCAGCAGGACAGCCCAAAACAGCTTTACGCGTTTATCCGGCTCTTCATCCGAGTCCAGGGATTTATAAGAGTAGGAGCTGGCCACAATGGCAAGAGCGTCGAAAGAGGTAGCGTAAAAAGCAATCATGGTAAGCGCCAGGAGGATCATACCGGCCTTTGCCAGAGGCATGGTTTCAAAAATGGCAATGATCGTCTGGTACAGATCCTGGGTCTCAGCATAGAGCCCCATTAGATCCAGCTTTCCGGAGAGCTGCAGCCCCAGCCCTTGATTGCCCAGAATAATAAAGGAGGTAAAGGTTCCGGCCAGACCGAAAAAATATCCTCCCAGCACTGTCTGACGGATGGTGCGTCCTTTGCTGATGGTTCCGATAAAGAAGGGAGTGGCCACGCACCATACCATCCAATACGCCCAGTAAAAGATGGTCCAATTCTGGGGGAAGGAGGAAGTGCGCATGGCGTCCGTCCAAGTGGCCATACCGATGAAGTTCTGCACCAAATTTCCGATGGAGGTCAGCCCGGTCTCGATGATAAACCGCGATTGTCCGCCGCACAGGAAAAAGTAGGCAAGCAGGATAAAAAACAGATACACGCAGGAGGCGGCCAGCTTTGCCACGCCCTTCATGCCGAAGTAGACGGCCAGAGTGTAGACAATGCAGATCACGGCCAGGATGGCAATGGTCAGAAGGCGAGTCTCCGCAATTCCGAAAACATGGCTGAGCGCCATGGACAAGAGCGGGGTCGCCAGGGAGAATGTGGTGGCAGTTCCTGCCAGCAGAGCGAAGATGGCGATAAGGTCGATGAGCCGTCCCCAAAATCCATCCACTCGGCGTCCTAAGAGGGCACGGCAGGCCTCGGAATACTTCTGCTTATTTCTTTTGCGCACATGAATCATGAAGCCGAAGGCCACAGCCAGAATCACATAAAAACTCCAGGGGATAGGTCCCCAGTGGAAGAGCGGATATGTGCCGGCCCAATCCTGGAGAGCGCCCATGTCCGCAATATGAGGTTCGGCGGCGTAGAGCATCCATTCACAGAGGGAATAGAACAGGATATCAGCGGCCAGTCCGGCGGTAAACATCATGGAGCCCCACTGAAAAGAGGAATACTGGGGTTTGTCAATATCGCCAAGGCGGATCTTTCCGTAAGGGGAGAACGCCATGTACAGTGAGCAGATCACGGCGGCCAGACCTATGATCAGATAGTAGCTTCCCAGCTGGTCCCCCAGGAAAAAGCGGATGGAATCCAGAATAGAGGAGGAAGCCGCAGGATAGGTCATAAACAGGAAGCAGAGCACCAGAATCGATACAAAGGGAATCAGAGTGGTGACCCAGTCCAGCTGCCGCAACAGAGACTTCTTTTCCGGACGGTGTTCATTTGACATGACAGATACCTCCTTGAATGTTCAAAAATATAAAAAAGTAATCTATATTGAACATAATAACATTGTATTTTGGAAAAATCAAGAGCAATTAGAAAAATAACATAATTTCGTAAGAAAAAAGGACTGTTAAATTAATAGAAACTTCGTTATAATATTACCGTTAAAAAAGGAGGTTTTTCTGCAATGATAAATTGGAAGAAATTGGCAGTGGCATTGACTGTCTCTGCTGCACTGCTCAGCGGCTGTACCCAGAGCAATATTGTATCCCCCACTAGCGGAACCGTTGAGGGAGACGGTGTTCCGGACGTGGAGGTGGATGAGAATATTCCGATCAACTGGTCTGAAGTGCGGGAGGATCTGCGGGACACATTTCTGGATCCCTACGGAGTGTACGCGGACTTTGTGCTGGATTTGGATGCCCGGTATGATGATGAGACAGATGTTTTAACCGTATTGATTCCGGTTACTCACAAGACCACAGGAGCGGACGCCATTCCTTATGCCCAAGATGTTCTCAAGGTGATCGGCTCCTCCGTTGCTACCCAGAATTTCTATTATGAAGCCCCGGATTCGGAGGGCGGCCAGGACGACACCTATTACGGCAGTTTCTTTGATGATCACGATGTCTGCGTTCAGGTCTTCTATTATGATGACGAGGGGGATGAGAGCGCATATCTTATGAATGACACCATGAAGGCAGGAGAGCAGAGGGCGTTGAAAGCCCTTGTAGAATAAGGGAGAATCAGCCATGACAAGAATTGACAAATACTGGAAACGTGCGGCTGCCGGGCTGTTCGCCGCTCTTATGCTGATGGCGGGCGGACAGGGGGCTTGCATGGAAAGCTTTGCCATGACTTCCAAAACACCTTTTAAGGAGGAGGCTGCGCTTCAGTCTCCTGGAGCACTTGTGATTGATGATGGACAGAGCGCCGTGCAGGCTGCCCAGGATATTCTGATGCCGGTCCAGACCGGGACAGGCTCTGAGCAGGCGGCTGCCGCACAGACGCAGAGCGCGGACGGCCAAGCGGCTTCGGGGAGCGCTTCCGGGGGCAGTCAGATAATGGCGTTTGGAGCGGTCTCTACGCCGGTGACGGATTCCTCCACCCTTTTTGGGGCAGGCCGTCTGACCATGTATGCCAATCATGATACCGATGCCCAGAATCTTTCCGTGATTATTGAGACAGGCCAGGGCGGGCTGATTGTAGTGGACGGAGGATGGCGTGCAAATTCTGAGTTCCTTTTAAACCAGATTAAGCAGAAGGGAGGCCACGTACAGGCATGGCTTCTCACGCATCCGGATACAGACCATGTGGGCGCACTGGCAGATATTTTATATAATCACAGCACTGAGATCACTATTGACGGAATCTACTATTCCTTCCTGGAGGACAGCTGGTATGCGGAGCATGATGCGGATGTGGCGAATATGGTGACCTATTTGAAGGGAGCGTTT
>CALWBS010000265.1 GCA_944376135.1 uncultured Enterocloster sp. | reverse complement strand
GCGACAGAATGCGGAGGATTATTATGTTGAAGAAATGCGTAAGAGTTGAGTTGCCATCCGGACTGGAGGCCAGACCGGCAGCGATGCTGGTTCAGACTGCAAGTCAGTACGAGAGCAGGATTTATCTGGAATCAGACGGGAAACGGGTAAATGCGAAGAGCATTATGGGCATGATGACCCTGGGACTGGTTGCCGGATGTATGATTAAAGTGGAGGCAGAGGGCACGGACGAGGAGCAGGCGGTTGCCCAGATTGAGAAGTATTTGACGAATCAGTAGGTGCGGGAGCCTTTGCTGAAAAATTAAATAGAAAGATTAAAGCAAGGTAAAAAGATGGAACAGGGCTGCAAAAACGATTGTTCCGTCTTTTTTCTTAAAGAGCGTGGAGAGAAAATATATGGCATTTACACATTTACACGTGCATACGGAGTACAGCCTTTTAGACGGCTCCTCTAAGATAAGAGAGCTCACGGCCCGGGCAAAGGAGCTGGGTATGGACAGCCTTGCCATTACGGACCATGGGGTCATGTACGGGGTAATTGATTTCTATAAGGCGGCCAGAGAAGCGGGAATTAAGCCGATCCTGGGCTGTGAGGTCTATGTGGCACCGGGCTCCCGGTTTGACCGAGCGAAGGTAAGCGGGGAGGACCGCTACTACCATCTGGTGCTCTTAGCGGAGAACAACAAGGGATATGAGAATTTGATGAAGCTGGTGAGCAAGGGATTTGTGGACGGCTTCTACTATAAGCCCCGGGTGGACTACGAGGTATTGGAGAAGTACCATGAGGGCATCATAGCTCTGAGTGCCTGCCTGGCCGGGGAGGTACAGCGCTATCTGGCCCGCGGCATGTACGAGGAAGCCATGCGCTCGGCAAAGAAGTACGAGGAGATTTTCGGAAAAGGAAATTTCTTTTTGGAGCTTCAGGACCACGGCCTGCCGGATCAGCGGATGGTAAACCAGGGACTTCTGCGGTTAAGCCAGGATGCGGGGATTGAGCTGGTGGCCACCAACGACATCCATTATACCTATGCGGAGGACGCCCAGGCCCACGATATCCTGCTGTGTATCCAGACAGGCAAAAAGGTGGCGGACCAGGACCGGATGCGCTATGAGGGCGGGCAGTATTACTGCAAGTCCGAGGAGGAGATGCGGGCGCTGTTCCCCTATGCGCCCCAGGCTCTGGACAATACCCACAAGATTGCCGAGCGGTGCAATGTGGAGATTGAGTTTGGGGTCATCAAGCTGCCAAAGTATGATGTGCCTCAGGGATTTGATTCCTGGACTTACTTAAATCACCTTTGCCGGGAGGGATTTAAAACCCGGTATCCGGAGGATGACGGGACGCTGGCGGCCCGGCTGGACTATGAGCTGGATGTGATCCGCTCCATGGGATATGTGGACTACTTCCTGATTGTGTGGGATTTCATCAATTACGCCCGGTCGAAAAATATCATGGTGGGGCCGGGACGGGGTTCTGCCGCAGGGAGCGTGGTGTCCTACTGCTTAGGAATCACCAATATCGACCCGGTGCGCTACAATCTTCTCTTTGAGCGGTTTCTGAACCCGGAGCGGGTGTCCATGCCGGATATCGATGTGGATTTCTGCTTTGAACGCCGCCAGGAGGTCATCGACTATGTGGTGGAGAAATACGGAAAGGACCAGGTGGTTCAGATCATCACCTTCGGTACGCTGGCGGCCCGGGGCGTAGTGCGGGATGTGGGCAGAGTGCTGGACATGCCCTACGCCCAGTGCGACGCCATCGCCAAGATGATTCCAACAGACTTAGGAATGACCCTGGACAAGGCCCTGACCATGAACCCGGATTTAAAAAAAGCCTATGCGGAGGATTCTCAGGTGCACTACCTCATCGACATGGCAAAGCGTCTGGAGGGACTGCCCCGGCACACTTCCATCCACGCCGCCGGGGTTGTGATCGGCAGCCGCTCCATCGATGAGTTTGTGCCCCTGTCCCGGGCGGCGGACGGCACCATCACCACCCAGTTTACCATGACCACCATCGAGGAGCTGGGCCTTTTGAAGATGGATTTTTTGGGTCTTCGGACCCTGACAGTGATTCAGAACGCGGTGCGCCTGGCAAAGCAGAGCCAGGGGGTGGACATTGACATCGACCATATTGATTTCAACGACAAGCAGGTTTTAGACTCCATCGGCACCGGGCGGACCGAGGGTGTGTTCCAGTTGGAAAGCGGCGGGATGAAGAGCTTCATGAAGGAGTTAAAGCCCGAGAACCTGGAGGACATCATCGCGGGCATTTCCCTGTACCGTCCGGGTCCTATGGATTTTATTCCCCGGTATCTGAAGGGGAAAAATGACCGAAGTTCCATCACCTACGAGTGCCCCCAGCTGGAGCCCATTTTGAGCTCCACTTACGGATGTATTGTCTACCAGGAGCAGGTGATGCAGATCGTCCGGGATCTGGCGGGCTACACCATGGGCCGAAGCGACCTGGTCCGCCGGGCCATGAGCAAGAAAAAGGCTGCGGTGATGGAGAAGGAGCGGCAGAATTTTGTCTACGGAAACCCCGAGGAGGGTGTGAAGGGCTGCATTGCCAATGGAATTGACGAGAAGACGGCCAACCACATCTACGACGAGATGATTGACTTCGCCCGGTACGCTTTCAACAAATCCCACGCCGCGGCCTACGCTGTGGTGGCCTACCAGACAGCGTACCTTAAATATTATTATCCCAGGGAGTTCATGGCGGCTCTCATGACCTCGGTCATGGACAATGTGAGCAAGTTTTCTGAGTATATTTTGACCTGCCGGCGGATGATGGGTATCCAGGTGCTTCCCCCGGACATCAATGAGGGGGAGAGCGGATTCTCTGTGTCCGGGGATGCCATTCGCTACGGTCTGTCCGCTATCAAGAGCGTGGGCCGTCCCGTGGTTCAGGCCATCCTCACGGAACGGCAGAGGAATGGAAAATTCCGCTCCATGGAGGATTTTGTGGGCCGCATGGCTTCTAAGGAGGTGAACCGCCGGACTCTGGAGAATTTCATCAAAGCCGGGGCTATGGATTCCCTGCCGGGAACCAGACGGCAGAAGATGGCGGTCGCCCCCATTCTCTTAGAGACAAAGACCAAGGAAAAGAAAAATGGCTTTGAGGGCCAGTTAAGCCTTTTTGACATTGCCCCAGAGGAGGACAGGGAGGAATTTCAGATCACCTTTCCCGATGTGGGAGAGTACGAAAAGGAAGAGATTCTGGCTTTTGAGAAGGAAGTTTTGGGCGTCTACATCAGCGGCCATCCTCTGGACGATTATGAGGAGCTGTGGAGAAAGAATATCACGGCCACGGCTGCGGATTTCGTGGTGGACGAGGAGACGGAAAAAGCCCGGGTGCAGGACGGAGAGCGGGTAGTGATCGGCGGCATGGTGGCCGGGAAGACGGTGAAGACCACCCGGACCAGCCAGCTTATGGCTTTTATCACGCTGGAGGATCTGATGGGCTCTGTGGAGGTCATTGTCTTCCCGAAAGACTACGAAGCCCACAGGGAGTTCTTCGTGGAGGACGAAAAGCTCTTTATCCGGGGCCGGGTGTCTATCGGGGACGATCCGGTGGGGAAGCTGGTGTGCGAGCGGGCAGTTCCTTTCGGGGATGCGCCCAGGGAGCTGTGGCTTCAGTTTGAAAATATGGAGGACTATAAGGAGCAGGAACGGCAGATTTTGGATCTCTTGGAGGAAAGTGAGGGGAAGGACAAGGTCATCATTTATCTGAAGAAAGAGAGAGCCAAAAAGATACTGCCTCCCAACTGGAACGTGTGCGTGACGGGGGAGCTTGTGGAGCGTCTTAATTGTAAAGTTGGTGAAAAAAATGTCAGGGTGGTACAAAAAGAGCTTGAAAACCTGCGTAAAATGCATTAGAATAGCGTTGAATAAAGGAGGAAGCATAGTATGGC
>CALWBS010000264.1 GCA_944376135.1 uncultured Enterocloster sp. | reverse complement strand
TGAAAATCAGCACGCCCACAACCACGCCGGAAATCTTTCCGATACCGCCGGTGAAGGATACGCCGCCCACCACGCAGGCCGCGATGGCGTCTGTCTCCCAGCCCTGTCCGTAAGCGGCAGAGCCGGAGCCCACCATACGGATGCACTCAAGCCATGCGCCGAAGCCGCAGAGAATACCGGCCAGCATAAACGCGCCCACCGTCACCTTAAATACGGAAATACCGGAAACAGAAGCAGCCTCCGCATTTCCGCCTACTGCGTACAGGTTCTTTCCAAAGGTGGTCTTGTTCCAGATGAACCACACAATGGCAACCGCCGCAACCGCCCAGAGAATGATGGTCGGGAATCCGTTGATTCTGGGCATAATCATGCTCGGAATACTGGATTCAATAGCACCGAAGGACACTCCCTTGGTTGCATAAGTGGTAAGGCCGAAGATAATCAGCATGTTCGCCATAGTGGAGATAAAGGGATGCATCTTAAATCTTGCAGTAAAGCATCCGGCGATCGTTGTGAAAACCGTACAGAGCACAATGCACATGAGCAGCGCAAAGAACACCTTTGCGGGAGTCGGCAGACCGGTAAAGTCAAAGATATGACCAAACACCGATCCTGTGTTGATGCCCTGATGCATGATAATCGTCGCCGTTGTCATGCCCATGCCTACCATACGTCCGATGGACAAGTCCGTACCGGCAAGAAGGATCAGGCCCGCAACGCCCAGAGCCAGGAACATTCTCGGGGAAGCCTGCTGAAGGATATTCAGCACGTTGTTGTATGTAAGCAGCGGAACCCCCTTGATAATGGGAGTAATCGCACAGAGGATGATAAAAATAAACACAATGGCAATGTACAGACCATTTCTCAAGAGGAAATCCCTGCGGTTAAATGTATACTTGTAATTCTCCCATCTCTGAGCAAAGTTCTCGGCAAAGGTAAACTTTGACATGCGCAGCATATCAATCAAGTGGTACTTATACTGGAACGCTGCGTGCTGCCGGTCCTTTGCCTGCTGGATATCCTTTTCCAGCTGCATCTTCGCATCAAAAAGACGGTTCTTGTGGACGTACTTCTCGTCCTTTATCTCGTTCTGGTCGGTCATCTTGGAAACCGTCTGCTGATGCTCTTTTTCGAGCGCAGCAATTGCTTCCTTATACTTTTCCTGTGCAAGCAGCTTCTCCTGCCCGCAGCTGGCGATGACCGCCTGGTAATATTCCTTGTCAAAATGCGCGTTGATATAGCCCTCAGCATCAGCGACCAGTTTGGAAACCTCGCCCTTATTCTTCTCTTCCACAGCCTTGGCCTTCTCCAGCTCCGATTTGAGCCTTGCCATCTCCGCGTCTTTTTCCTGCTGCGTAAAAATGTGATCTCTCTTTACACTGTCAATATCATTCTGAAGCTCCACAACCTTGGTGGTTCCGTCCGCCCTAAGCTCATCCAGCTTGGCCTGGATTTTCCCCACGTAATCCTCTATCGGCTGGCGGAGCTTCGCTTCCTGTTCAGCCGTAAGAATCTTCGTGTTTTCGTTCGCCATATTCCATTTCCCCCGTTATAGGTATTTTGCACTGAGTCTCAAAAGCTCTTCCTGGTTCGTCTCTTTCGTATTCACAATTCCGGAAAGGTGTCCATTTGACATAACGCCGATACGGTTGGTGATTCCCAAAATCTCGGGCATCTCAGAGGACACAACGATAATCGTTTTCCCCTGCTTTGCCATGTTGATAATCAGCTCATAAATCTCGTATTTGGCTCCTACGTCGATACCCCTTGTCGGTTCATCCATCATGAAGACCTGAGGCTTTCTTTCCAGCCATTTACCGAAGATAACCTTCTGCTGGTTGCCGCCGGAAAGACTTGAAATCATATCGTCCGGTCCCATACACTTGGTGTGCATGATCTTGATTTCCTTGGCCGTTGCCTTTACCATCTTTGTGTTGGAAAGCGCTAGGCCGGACTTATACTGCTCCAGGTTTGCGATGGTGGTGTTAAAGGTAAGATCGCCCTTGAGGAACAGTCCGTTCGCCTTCCGCTCCTCAGTGATCATGGCAAAACCATGGTCAATGGCTTCCTTGGCACTGTTAAAATTCATGAGGCGGTTATTGAAATAAACCCGGCCCGCCGCTCGGGTACGGACTCCGAAGATCGTCTCCAAAAGCTCAGTACGCCCGGCTCCTACCAGGCCGTACAGTCCAAAAATCTCTCCCTCGCGCACATCAAAGGTAATATCCTGCAGATGCGGCTCGAATTTGGTGGACAGATGCTGAACAGATAAAATCACATCCCCCGGCGTATTGTCTACCGGCGGGAAACGGCTCTCTAACGAACGTCCAACCATGGCCGTAATCAGCTCATTCATATTGGTTTCCTTGGACGGCTTGGTCATAACAAGCTTACCGTCCCGAAGCACGGAGATCTCATCGCAGATCTCAAAAATTTCATCCATCTTGTGGGAAATGTAGATCAGGGCAATTCCCTGCTCTTTTAACATCCGCATCATCTCAAAGAGCTTGTCAACCTCCTGCACCGTAAGGGAAGAGGTGGGCTCGTCCAGAACAATCACCTTTGAACTGTAGGACATCGCCTTGGCAATCTCGCACATCTGTCTCTGAGATACGGACATGTTCCGCATAGGCTGGGTCAGGTTAACGGTCATTCCCAACTTTCGGAAAAGCTCGGAAGCTTTTTTCTTCATTCTGCCTTCATCAACAACGCCCGCGGAATTGACCGGGTAGCGCCCCAGGAACAGATTGTCAATCACGTTTCTCTCCAGGCATTGATTGAGCTCCTGATGCACCATCGCAATCCCGTTTTCCAGAGCATCTTTGGGACCGGAAAAGCTGATTTCCTTTCCGTTTAAGAAAATCTTTCCCTCATCCTTCTGGTATGTTCCGAAAAGGCACTTCATCATGGTGGATTTGCCGGCGCCGTTCTCGCCCATAAGCCCCATGACCGTTCCGCGCTTCACATCCAGGTTGATATGGTCAAGCACCCGGTTGCGGCCAAAGGACTTGCTCATACCGCGTATTGATAAGACGATATCATCTTTCTTATCTGCCATACTTTTTACTCCTATATTTTCTTAATACACAGCCGTTTAAGACAGCCCTAAGCAGCCGCGAATATATGATTAGGGAGAATTACTTCTCCCTAATCACAAGCCGTTCTATGTAATGTTGCCGGTTAAGTAATGCCTTGCAGCTGCCCAGAGCGGCTGCAAATCTGCTTTTAAATTACTGGCTGAGCAGTGCGGTATAGGATGCCGCGTTGTCCGTCTTCACCATGTTGATGGCGAATGCATCATACTGGCTGGGGTTGCCCAGACGGTTGGTGATGTTGGACTCGGTCTGTCCGTCACCGCCGATGTAGTCAACCTTCAGGTTCAGAAGGTCATCGTACTTCTGAAGCAGAGGCTGATAGGTGGAGCTTAAGAAGTTGTCGGCTGCGTTGTAGATGTTCAGCCATACGGACTTCTCAGGATGCTCAGCAGCGTCAAGCTGATTGGATACAGGCGCATAGGTCACGGTAGAATCCGTGAAGTCCTGATAGTTGTCAGCAGTAACTGCTACATTTAAAGCGTAGTAGGAGCGCTGATCCGCATTGTATACGTATACGTCATCGCTCAGAACGTTGCCGGCCTCGTCAGCAGTTCCGATACCGGTGTCGATATCAACGCCGTCAAGTGCATTTCTCAAAACACGGAGGGTCAGGTAAGCCTGAACGTCTGCATGCTGGCTGATGGTGCCGCCGTAGCCCTCTGCGATAGCGGCAACTGCGTCGCTGTTGGCGTCATAGCCGAAGGTAGGAACCTGATTGTCCTTGGACCACGCGTTGAACATGGACATGCCCATGCCGTCGTTGTTGGAAACAACTATGTCAATGGAATCGCCAAAGGAAGCGGACCAGGTGTTGATCGCATTTCCTGCGGTTGCCGCATCCCATGTAGCGCCTGCGGAGTTCTTCATCTCCTGGGAAGCAAGCTCACGAACCGTGTAGGTCTGTCCGTTTACTTCCAGCGTGCCGTCCTGCACGATGGTGGCAGAGCCGTCGGTGTTGGTTCCCACCGGGGTGCTGTCGATCTCACCGTTAGCCTCAACGCCGGTGCCCAATGCGCGGCGCACGCCTCTTGTACGGGCGATGGAGTCATTGTGTCCGATATCACCGATTGCCAGAACATAGCCGATGATGCCGTCGCCGTTGCGGTCAATTGTGTCAATGTTGGCCTCGATGTAATCTCTTACCATGGTTCCCTGCAGCTCAGCACCCTGATTTGCATCGAAACCTACGTAATAGGTATTGTCATTGAAGCTCAGTGCAGCCATATCCAGCTCGCCGGTGGAGCTGTTGGAGGGCTGACGGTTGAACCATACAAGGGGTTTGTCCTTGTTGGCCACCTCGCCGGAAGCAGCTTCCTTAGCAGCCTCTGTGGTATCCTCTGCCGCTTCTGCGGAATCGCCGGCAGCCTCGGTCGCTGCCTCTGTCGCCGCAGCGGTTGTCTCTGACGCGCTGCTTCCGCATGCGGCCAGTGACAGAGCCATGCAGGATGCCATGGATACGGCCGTTACTTTCTTAATCAGTCTCATAATAATCTTCCTCCCTTTCCAGATTATGGATATTTTGTCGGATTTTGACATTTTTACCACCGACACCTACATTATAGCGTTTTTGTTCATTATTTTCCATAAGATTTTATTCGTTTTTATACGAATTTTTAATGTATTTTACAATCTTCTGGGGGCAATTGTAATATTTTCCATCTTCCAGCGCAATATCCTCCGCCACATTCCTTCCAAGAGCCTTGTCCGCCGCTATGGTAAAAATCGCCTGGGCATACGCCTCTTTGTCGCTGGACACCGTTCCCATCATCCGGCCGCTCTCCACAGCCTGAAGCCCCGGGGTGGTTCCGTCAATGCCCACCACCTGAATTCCTGACACCCCGGCCCTCTCCATGGCATCAATGGCTCCAAGCGCCATATCATCATTGTTGCAGATAACCAGCTCAATCATATCCGGATACTGGACAAGCCACTGCTCCATCAGCGCGGAGGCTTGGCTGCGCTCCCAATTGGCAATCCCCCCTGTAATCCGCTCAATGGGCACCCCTGCATCCTTCAGTGTCTGGATGGACCATTCTGTCCGAATCAGCGAATCCTGGTGGCTGCTCTCCCCTTCCAGCAGGGCATAGCTGATCACTCCGTCCCCATCGGCATCCAGAAGCGAGGGTTCCTCCCGGTAGCTGTCCACCACAATCTGCCCCTGCAGCACCGCGGATTCTTTTGCAGATACTGCCACATAGTACAGCTCATCCCAGCGGTTCATATCCTCCTCCACGGGCTGACGATTAAAAAACACCACCGGCACATTTCCCGCCATGGCCTTGTCAATGACGGCTGAGGCCGCAGTCCTGTCCACCGGATTGATGCAAAGGACATCGCAGTCCAGGGCAATAAAGCGCTCCACCTGATTGTTCTGAGTATACTGATTTCCTTTTGCCTCCTCAATATCCAGATGCACCTTGATCCCCGTGTCCTGCTCATATGCCTTGGCGCATTTTTCCAGCTCCTGGCGTATATTATTGATAAATGTGTCATCCCCCCGGTACAGGCTTATCCCGATCCGTATGGAATCCTTTGCAGCTTCTTCCGCTCCTTTACAGCCGCCTGCAAGGGCACAAGCCCCCAAAACAGCCGCTCCCAGAATGCCCGCCCGCCGGAAAGCAGCAGCGGCTCCGGTCCGGTCTTTTTTCCCTCTCTTCACTTTTTTCCTCCTGTCACTCGATGGGATAGAGCATCTTTTCATACTCCGACGTCCGCAGATCTTCCTTCTCTATATAATAATTTTCCAGCACTGTGCTCTCTTTCGCGGGACGGCCGCTTACCGCCTCCACCGCCCGCCAGATACTGAGATAACCGGCGCTGAACTCATCCGTCACGCAGACTCCACGAATCGTTCCCCGATCCAGATCATTTAAGATGTTCAGCGTGCTTCCTCTTCCATAGAGCGCTCCCACACATGCCGCAAGACTTTCATCTGTTTTCAGCAGAGAAGCGGCCTCCTCCAGACTTTCCGGGTCCAGGGCCGCCACCACTGCCCGCCTGACTCCCTGTTCGGCCAGACCGGAAAGCACCTCCCGGTAAGTCTTTGCATCCTCCCGCACGGTGAGCTGCGGATAGAATCCCTCTTCCTCAAGCTTCGCAGCCAGAGCCGCATAAAAATCCGATTCGCCTGCATTTTCCAGGGAGCGGGCAAAAAGGTAAACGGGAACTCCACTTGCCCAGTCCTCCCCAATCCGGGATGCCAGGGTTTCCCCCATCTTCTCAAAATCCGTTGTCACCACGGAAGCTACGCCGGGCACATTTTCCGCAGACCAGACCATAACCATGGGCACGGACGCGCGGGAGACAATGGCAGAGCACGCATCTTCCCCTCCGGCGGGAGCTACCACTAAAGCCGCGGCCCCATCCTGCTGTTCTCTGGACACAAGACTTAACTGCTGGTCCAGATTTCCCGCCTCATACAGCGTGATAAAGCTCGCGTCCACATTCCACTCAATGGCAGCCTGATCCATACCCTTGCGAAAATTCACATAGTTGGCATCATCCGCCTCCTCCACAATGACGGAAATCGGATAAATCCTCCGCTCCTCCTCCTTAATAATCAGATCTGTGGAGGACAGCAGAAAGAGAATCACCAGGGCCGCTCCGAATAAAAGCCACAAAATTTTTTCTTTTCTGGTAATCATGCCTTCTCCTTTATGTCCGCAGGCTTCTTGTCTCTTCCTCCCGCCGCAGGCTGCGCCGGCGTCTCCCCGCAGGCCACAGCGGGCAGATGAATCCGGATAGTGGTTCCCTCATCCGGCTCTGACTCAATCACCAGCCCGTACTGTTCCCCAAAATACAGCCGAATCCGCTCATTCACATTTTTTACCCCGATGCCCGAGCCCCTCTTGGAAGATACATGGTTGCTGTCCTTCAAAAGATTTTCTACCTGCTCCCGCGTCATGCCGAGGCCATTGTCTGAGACGGTAAACCAGAGGTCGCCGTTTTCCAGGAAAGCGCGCACCTCAATCTCCCCGTCCCCGTCCATAAACTCCATCCCGTGATAGATCGCGTTCTCCACCAGAGGCTGGAGCATCAGCTTTAAGCTGGCCAGCTGCAGTGTGTCCGGTTCGGACTCGATGCGGTAGGTAAATTTATTTTTAAAGCGCATCTGCTGAATCATCAGATAATTGCGCACATGCTCCAGCTCGTCCCGCACCGGAATGATGCTCTTTCCCTTGCTTAAGCTGATGCGGAAAAACCGTGCCAGAGCGGTCACTACCTTCACCGCCTCCGCCTTCTGCTCGTTCTCAATCATCCACACAATGATATCCAGCGTATTGTAGAGGAAGTGGGGGTTGATCTGAGACTGAAGGGTATCAAACTCGCTCTTGCGCTTGGATTCGTGCTCCGCCACAATATCATCCATCAGCACCCGGATCTGCCGGGCCATATCCCGGATAGAGCGGCCCAGATGACGGATTTCATAGGAACCGCCTATATAGATATCCGTGTCCAGATGCCCTGCCTCCAGCGCATTTACAGATTTCTCCAGACGTTTGATGGGGCCCGTGATACGGGAGGAGATGTAGGCATTGATCACCATCAGCACAAAGAGGAAGAAAGCCACTACAAATATAATAAACAGCTGGGTTTTCAGTCCGTTTAAGGTAATGCCCTGCTCCGGTGTGACGCCGATGAGCTTCCAGCCCGTGTATCCCACGGATTTCACCGCAATCTCCCGGGTTTTTCCGCCAAAGGTCTCCTCATAGGTCCCATCCTGAAGGCCTGCAGCCTGCTCATAATTTTCCTCCACAAGCCCCACATCAATAAGCTGCATTCTCGGGTGGTAGATCAGCTCCCCGCCGCTGCTGACCATATAGAGATATCCCTGATTGCCCAGAGTGATATTGTCGAGGAGCTGCTGGAAACTGCTGTAGCTGATGTCCAAAAGGAGCACCGCCTGATCCGTGGAGGTGCCCTGGGTAATCTCCACCGCCCGGGTCAGTGTGATAACCCAGCGGTACTGGTTTTCATTGTTGTCAAAAATGTACTGGACATGAGGGGTTGTAAAATACAGATTATCCGTCCGCTCCAGCGTGTTCTGAAACCAGGGCTCCTTTGTCACGTTGATCCCTGTGTTCAGCCTTGCGGCCGGGGCCGCCTCCAGAAGCTCCCCCTGACGGGAAAGCAGGGCAATATTGCAGATGCTGTCTTTATTGTTGTCATAGAGAAGGGTAAAATCCCGGTTCACGGACTCTGCGGACAGATCCGCGTTTTTGATAACTCCGTAATAAAGGGAGTCCGAGAGCTTCATGATTGTTTGAAGATAGGCATCCACGGACCGGTTCACCTGCGTGAGCATCGCCTGATTTTCCTCCCGGATGGTGGCTGTCATCTGGCCGGACAGCCGTCCGTACAGGGAGATGCCGATCAGAAGAATCGCCGCCAGGGCACTGACCGTAAAATAAATATAGATGGTATACCGGATGCTGACCTTTCCCAGCAGCCCGGCCTTCTCCGGCTTCTCCATGGTTTTCCTCCTGTCAGTGCGCAGCGCCGCCTGTCACTGTTTTTTCCGTCACTGGGCGCTTCTGAATTTCGTGGGCGACACGCCGAAACGCTTTTTGAACACATAGCTGAAATAATTCTGTTCCTGATACCCCACCTTCTGGGCAATCACATACGTTTTGTCGTCGGTCTCGCCCAGAAGTTCCACCGCCTTTGACAGGCGCACATCCGTCAGGTAAGCGATGTAAGTCTGTCCGGTCTCCCTTTTAAATACGGTTGAAAAATATGCCGGGCTCATGTGGAGTTCCCGGCAGATCATCTCCACAGAGAGATCCGGATT
>CALWBS010000263.1 GCA_944376135.1 uncultured Enterocloster sp. | reverse complement strand
CTATATTGGGGGAGAACGGGATCTATTCCCACTGCGTGACGGATCACGCCCATTATTGGCAGGAGGGCGGCAGCACTTACCACACCAAATTTTCAACCTGCGAGATGGTGCGGGGGCAGGAGGGGGATTTCTGGATAGGAGACGCGGCGGATTTTCACGGGAATCTGGATCTGCACCGCCAGGACGGCATCAACCGGAAGAAAATGGTTCCGGAGCAAAATCATCCCCATGTGCGGACCTTTCAGGGAGGGATGCGGTTTTTGGAGGAGAATTATCAAAAGGATAACTGGTATCTCCAATTGGAATATTTTGATCCCCATGAGCCCTATTTTGTGCCGGATTCTTATAAGAAGATCTATACGGATCAGGAAAATGATTTTGACTGGCCCTATTACGGCCAGGTGACTGAGGGCGAAGAAGGAGAGAGGCAGATCCGGGATGCAAGGCTCAATTACCGAGCGGTGCTCTCCATGCTGGACTGCTATCTGGGAAAGGTTCTGGATTTCCTGGACGCTCATGATATGTGGAAGGATACTCTGTTAGTGGTGAACACGGATCATGGGTATCTGCTGGGCGAGCACGGCTATTTCTCCAAAAATTATATGCCCTGCTATGAGGAGATTACCCACACGCCCTTCTTCCTATGGGATCCCGCCATAGGCCATGCCGGGGAGAGAAGGGATGCCCTGGCTCAGAGCATAGATATTGCTCCTACAATCTTGGACTATTTCGGCATCGAAAAGCCCACGCATATGCTGGGAACCTCCCTTCGGCCTGTGCTTGGGGAAAATCGAAAGATCCACGACTATATTTTGTTTGGATATTTTGGAAAACATGTGAATATCACGGACGGCCGCTATGTGTATATGCGCTGCGGCAGAAAGACCGGGGAGGGGACGCTGTATAATTATACCCTGGTGCCCCTGCATATGTTCCAGCCCTTCTCCATGGAGGAGCTTAGGGGAGCAGGGGCGTCGATGGCGGAGGGCTTCTCCTTCGCTAAGGGAGCCGCTTTGATTCGGATTCCGGCAAGCGGGAAAACCTCGCCGGATAACTCCTGCTACCAATATGAGGATCATGTGAAATATGGGGATCTGCTCTTTGATCTGCAGACGGATCCGGCTCAGGAGCATCCTATTTTGGACGGGGCGGTGGAGAAGCGCATGGCAGAGGCGATGGAAAGGCTCCTTCGGAAAAATGAAGCTCCGGAGGAATTGTATTCTAGAATTGGACTGGAAAGGCGGGGATAGAGATGGCGGATAAGCCGATGAATATTGTGTGGTTTTGTACGGATCAGCAGCGGTGGGATACCATTCATGCTCTGGGAAATCCATATATCAAAACGCCGAACATTGATAAATTTATTGAGGAGGGAGTGGCTTTTACCAGGGCCTACACCCAGGCGCCTATCTGCTCGCCCAGCCGTTCCTGCTTCTTAACTGGGCGGTATCCCAGGACCACGAAGACCATGGCCAACGGAAATGAGTTCTATTCCAAGGATGAGAAGCTGGTGACGAGGCTTTTGGCAGATGCGGGCT
Source organism: uncultured Enterocloster sp. (assembly GCA_944376135.1). Classification (GTDB taxonomy): domain Bacteria; phylum Bacillota; class Clostridia; order Lachnospirales; family Lachnospiraceae; genus Enterocloster. Next base: position 4,306 of record CALWBS010000263.1, on the reverse strand, counting down.
ACACCTGCGGGCTCGCGGGCAAGCTGCATCTAACCTCGGCCCAAGGGAAGATGGAGACCCGGACGGATGACGGCTATACCTATATGCAGTGGAGCGAGCATCCCAACAATGACTGGCCGAAGGGTGTGAACGCCTATCAGAACTGGCTGGAGGAAAAGGGGGTAAAATGGGAGGATATCTACGGGGGCGAGTATCCCAGCATGTCCCAGTGGCCCCCGGTGCGCAACCCCAATTTTACCGGAAAAACGGTTGGCGTCCCGGCCGAGTATCATCAGACCACCTGGTGCGTGGAGAAGGCCATTGAGTTTATAGAGGAGGCGAGGAAGGAGGGATGCCCCTGGCTTATCAGCTTAAATCCCTACGACCCCCATCCACCTCTTGATCCACCCCAGGCCTACAAGGACAGATTGAAAATTGAGGATATGCCCCTTCCGCTTTGGGAGGACGGGGAGCTCGACAATAAGCCGCCCCACCAGCAGAAGGACTATTATCAGGGCGGACAGGACGGGCAGGCGGAGCCCTTCCCCAGCCTTACGGATATGGATAAGAGGGAGCGCTTCCGGGATTACTACGCGGAGATAGAGCTGGTGGACGACCAGTTCGGAAGGCTCATCAAATACCTGGATGATATCGGAGAGAGGGAGAATACCCTGGTGATCTTTATGAGCGATCACGGGGAGATGAACGGGGATCACGGCCTTTATTGGAAAGGTGCATATTTTTACGAGGCCCTTGTCCATGTGCCTCTTATCATGTCCTGCCCTTCGAAGATTTTAAAGGGGGTTAAGAGCGACGCTCTTGTGGAGCTGGTGGATATTGCCCCTACCATCATGGAGCTGGCTGGGTATGAGATTCCCTATTATATGCAGGGAAAGAGCCTTGTGCCGATCCTTACGGGAAAACAGGAACTCCATTATCACAAGGATGCGGTATACTGTGAGTATTACCGGGGCCTTAAAGGGACCCACGAAGAGATCTTCGCCACGATGTATTTTGACGGTCGCTACAAGATCGTCAATTACCATGGGAAGGATTACGGGGAGCTCTACGATCATGAGACGGATCCACAGGAGTTCCATAATCTCTGGGATAAGCCGGAGTGCGCGGTCCTTAAGGTGGATCTGATAAAAAAGAATTTTGACAGCGCTATATTGAAAAATATGGATTATTCCATGCACAGGATCTATGAGTACTAAAGGGATGGTTCAGACACGGGTATCTTTTTGTCTGTGCAAAAACCGAATAAAAAGCATCGGATATCCATCCGATGTGCAAACAAGTCAGTGCGGAGGAAGCAAGAGATGGAGAAAATGATGAAAACTGCTGTCATGCAGGGAATTGGAAAAATGGAACTTATCAAACGACCCATACCGGATCCCAAAGAGGATGAGGCTTTGGTCAAGGTGGAATACGTGGGAATTTGCGGTTCTGATTTGCACTATTATGAGTCCGGGGCTATTGGGGATTATGTGGTAAAGCCCCCCTTTGTGCTGGGTCACGAATGCGGAGGTACTGTGGTAAAGGTGGGGTCAAAGGTTACGAACGTGAAGCCCGGCGATAAGGTGGCCCTGGAGCCCGGAAAGACCTGCGGAAAGTGTGAGTTCTGCAAAAAGGGGCTTTATAATCTATGCAAAGATGTGATCTTCTTTGCCACGCCTCCGGTAGATGGCGTGTTTCAGGAGTATGTGGCCCACGAGGCAGCTCTTTGCTTTAGAATTCCGGACAATATGGATACCATGGAGGCAGCCTTGATTGAACCTCTTTCTGTGGGTTTTCACGCCGCGAACCAGGGAGACGCCCATTTGGGACAGACGGTCGTGGTGTTTGGCGCAGGCTGTATCGGTCTGGTGTCTATGATGGCCTGCTCTGCTATGGGGGTATCCCGAGTGATTATGGTGGATGTGATAGATAAACGCCTTGATAAGGCTAAAGAGCTCGGGGCCTGGGAGATTATAAATGGTGCGTCCTGTGACGCGACAGCGCGGATTATGGAGCTCACCGGGGATCGGGGCGCAGATCTGGCCATTGAGACTGCAGGAACGGAGATCACTGCGAATCAGTGCATCCATGCGGTAAAGAAAGGTTCTAACATTGTCCTGGTGGGCTATGGAAAGACTGGGAAGATGAATCTGGAGATGAGCCTTGCCCTGGACAAGGAAGTTACATTCAAAACCGTATTCCGCTATCGCCATATCTATCCCATGGCCATTGACGCAGTGGCTTCTGGAAAGGTAAATTTGAAGGGAATTGTCACCGATATCTTTTTACTGGATGATATCCAAGAAGCGATGGACAGAAGCGTGGCGGACAAGGCCCACATTGTGAAGAGCGTGATTAAGGTGGATTAAAGGTTGTGTTTGTAAAGGGGGGCTGTCTTAATTGGAGGACAGCCCCCCTTTTGCTACGACTTCTTCTTTTCAAAGAATTCCTGTTTAAGATTAGTGCGATCAAACTTATGAACCGCCTTTTCAAAACCAATGATACCGCATCGTTTCGTATCCACAAAGATGACGCAAACCTGATACAGGTCATTTATCAGATCATCAGTGCCTATTTTGAAGATGACTGCGCGGATGAATTGACCAACGACCCCGTCATGACTACTGCTGTTTTGGAAAAGGATTCCCTGGCTCAACTCAATTAGATCATCCGTGAACTGCGCAAGTCATTTATTCCATCCAGAGACCGGAATTCATGCTTTTTGATATTGACTCAACCCTTCTTAAATACCTACGGGAATCAGAAGGGAGAAGGCTTCAACTACCATTACCAGGCTCATGGATACCATCCCCTGTTATGCTGACGGGAGACCTTTTAAAGTCAGAACTGCGTAAAGGTACTATGTACTGCGGCAAGGAGGCGGATCTCTTTATGGAATCGCTTCTCGATGAATTCACCAATGATTTTCTAGATATTTCACTCTACCTCCGCGGCGACAGCGAGTTCACGTCGCCAGAATTTTATGAAGTCCTTGAGGGCAGGAACTGCAAATATGCCATCCGGCTGAGAGAAAACGCAAAATTGCGCGAATTAGCCGAAGCTGAAAACCAGGCACTATACCGCGCGACAAAATTGAATCAGATGGATTACGCGGTTGAATATGGCGAATTCCTGTATCAGGTAGGTTCCTGGAATCATCCCCGCAGAGTTGTTTACAAAATTGAAAAACCTTATGGACAGATGGTTCATCTGTATACTTTTATCGTCACCACAATGGAGGTGGCACCTTATCAGGTGATCCGGTCCTATTGTGGACGGGGTAAAATGGAAAACTATATCAAGAAATGGAAAAGCGGTTTCGGCTTTTCCTCTGTAAGCAGTTCATCCAAAGTTGTAAATGCTAACCGGCTTATGATCCATGCGTTGGCGTATAACCGTGGTTCTGGACGCCATCATGCGGAAACAACAGGTCAGCACCATCCGGTTAAAACTGTTAAAGATTGCCGCACGAGTGGTTCGGTCAGTACGATATAAATATTTCAAGCTGTGTAGCAGCTGTTCTTATAAAAAGGAATTCTGTGAAACACCGGATAACATCCACAAACTGCAGCTACAGTTGCAGTGGTAACGATAGAGGAACCTTGACAATCACAAAGCACTTTTATAGTTTTCACGGGTGGAGTCGCCCCTTTTTAGGGATTTCGGAAGCATGCGGAGAAAGCAAAGTGGTTGTTGTAACTATTATGGCAATTTTTATGGGTGACTAAATCGCCGTGAATAATTCGGGATGAGTATTAAGAAACTATTCCAAAATACAGAGCCGGAAGGTTAAATGAGCTTATTCAATTATATGTAGAAGAAGAGACAAGCAAACTTTCATACCTCGCATTCGCTCTTGCATAAGCAAGAGCGAAAGGCAAATGCTGTGAGCGGCGATGTAGGAGCCGAGCACAGCGCTTGAGCGCTTGCACCGGGGTAGTTGATTTTTTCTCTCGGTTCTTCCAATCACTTCTTGATCTTTATGATCTTCTTTCGGTCTGTTTTTTCAGCACTGTATTTAAAAGAATGCTCACAGCCGCTGCAGTCTGAGCAGCCGTATACTTCTACCGTCCGGATATAGCTTTTGTCCTACAGCAGATCAATACTGCAATACTGGATGGTTTCCTTTTTCTCATACAGTTCCAGTGGTAAACTCATACATAAAATAACCTTTTCCATGGCGACAAACCATGTGTCCTCTGTCAGGATATTTCGCTGTCCCGTCCTGGGCATTCATCAGGAATCGTCGGTGTCGCATTGTCCGGGGGCGGAAGTATAATTTCCGCTCCATTTTTTCTCCGCTCTACCGGTTCCGATTTAGCTGATT
>CALWBS010000262.1 GCA_944376135.1 uncultured Enterocloster sp. | reverse complement strand
TCTTATTAATAAACACAAAAACCGGGATTCCCCAGCGTTTCAGCAGGCGCCAGAGAGTCTCGGTATGGCTCTGCACCCCGTCCGGGCCGCTGATCACGAGAATTCCGTAGTCCAGCACCTGGAGGGTGCGCTCCATCTCCGCGGAAAAATCCACATGTCCCGGCGTGTCCAGGAGGGTGACCGATTTATCCCCCAGAGGAAATACCGCCTGTTTGGAAAAGATGGTGATGCCCCTGGCCCGCTCCTGCTCGTAGGTGTCTAAAAACGCGTCCCGGTTGTCCACCCGCCCCAGCCTGCGGATACTCCCTGTCAGATACAAAATCGCCTCGGACAAGGTGGTCTTACCGGCGTCCACGTGGGCCAAAAGACCGATGCTGTGGTGTTCCGTGATCTGCCTCTTTATATTTTTTTCTTTATTTTCGGACGTATTTTCCATGAAAATATTCCTCTCCTATATTCGCTTATATCTGCGTCCTTTATTTTTTCCTGATACCACTATCCTGCCCGACGTCGCAAGTTCATTTAGCAGCATTCTTGTCCTTGATTCTTTTAAACCAATAACTTCTGACAGTTCACTGGTTTTGTATTCCTGATTTGGAGCCATATGTTCCAGTATATATTCCAGCTGCTGTTCTGTCCTTTTCGTCAATTTCTTTTTATCGCCATTTTTTATCGCCACTTTTTTATCGCCATTTTTTATCGCCACTTTTTTAATTAACGATAATTTCAAAATTGTTCTGTCGGGACCATACTCTTCTATGACTTCCGGCTGTTTCCATCCCTGTTGTTCCCACACGCTGTATATGTCCGGCACGCCGCTGCCGGCTCTCTCACCAATTCCGATTAGATTGAACATTTTCATCAAAGCTTTGTTGCGGGGATCTGATATACCGCCTTTCAGCATCTGCGCTTTCCCGGTTCTGATGCTTCCCGGATTCTCCATTACAATAGACTCTGCGTCTTTCCGTATTACAATTCCTCTAGGGAAATAGAAATCTGTATTTACCAGGCAGTTCGCCAAGGCTTCCCTCAGTGCCTTGTGTACAGGCGTATCGTCTATACGGGTTATTCCCTCCAGTTTAAAAGGGATTTTCAAATCTTTCACAAGTTTCCCATAAACGCGGAAAAAGAAATCAAATAAATTTCCCGTCCAGTCACCTGAACTGGATTGCAGTCTGTCCGTCCAGCGGATTGTCGGATCAAGAACTTCTCGATAGTCCAGAAAATACTCCGGAAATTCATATAAAATCTTATATTCTTCTCCAAACATGAGGAGACCGGCAGCAGTAGGATGCAAAGTATTATCTCTGTAAGACAGCTTTACAGCGCCTATTCTCTCCAAATACTCTTCATCGCTCAGTCTCTCCCATACGTGTTCTGTTCTATAGGCCATATGTCGGTTGCGATAGGCACGCACAGTCTCTGAATTAAGCACGCCAAGAGTCATATCCTGCAAAATTTTCATGTCCGCAGTTTCTTCCGGCTGATCCCGAAGCATTGCAAGCACCTCGCTGCGGTCGCAATGATAATCTCCCTCCCAGTTTCTGCGAAAGGTTCCGCTAAACATATCCCCATTTATATATACCGGCTTCTGTTCACGCTTTGCCTTGGGAACATGGATAACCATTATAATACCGTTGTTTTCTTCAAATATCTCTACATCATTGTCCGTCAGCAGATTTGCCGAAACCTTATTTTTATTATTAATCGTATCCCAGAAGTCCTTTCGCAGTTTTGCCGCATTGTCCAGCCCGGTCATATACCAGCTGCCGTCCTTATTTTCCTTTACGCCAAGGATAATGACGCCTCCATAACAGTTGGCAAAAGCAGAGTACGTTTCCCACAGCGAAGTCGGAAGGCCGCCTTGCGCCTTTTTGACTTCCCGCCGATTATCTTCCCGGTATGAGTCAAATTGGGACATATCAAAATCCACAGATTTCACCTCTCTTCACATGCAATTGTCTGCTTAGGCAAATTATATTCAATAAGGTGTTCCGTGATCTGCCTCTTTGTATTTTTTTCTTTGTTTTCGGACGTATTTTCCATGAAAATACCCCTTCCTGCAGTATGTTGATCCAACGTTTATCATACCACAGAAAAGGGGATACGTCGATAAATTATTATTTCAGCCGCACCGTCAGCCGCCGGATATGTCCGTCCCCGGAAAGCTGCTGGAGGCTGGCGATGGCCATGACATAGTAGCCGCCGAAGGAGGCGATAAATTCCGCCTGCCGGCCGTAGAGGTGATATTCGTGCTGAGGCGTCCCGTTTGGGCAGTAATCACAGTAATGGCCGTCTTTGGTAAAAAGATTCCTCAGCCCCTCAAAATCCTTGTTTTCCAGCGCCTCAATATATTTTTCAATGGTTTTCATCCGCTTTATCCCCCTCCAAAACCTAATAAACGTAACAGTTCAGACGGCGGGTAAACAGGGGCAAAAGCAGGTGTCAAGCTTGCTTGTAAACATGGTTTTGCCCCTGTTTACACATCGGATAGACATCCCAGCTTTTGTCCGGCCTTTGGCCGGGCAAGAAGATACCCGCCGTCTGAACTGTTACTAATAAACCTTTTCCGTATTTCGTGGGGATAGGAAGGGCATTTAGTGCCATCTTGGCATTGGTGGACATGGTGGCGGTCATGGCCGTGTTTACATTGCCCGACGCCACGGCGTTGATGCGCACCCCGTTTGCGGCGTAGGAAGCGGAGTGACGGCGGCCCCATCGAGCCAGGGCGTATTTCGCCGCGGCATAGACGCTGTCGCCGACGCTGAGACTGGTCTGGTCCAGCCTCCCCACCAGATTCAAAATCCGCCGCTCATCGTTGTTGTTCAGCAGATCGGCCAGGTCCATCCGCAGATTTCCCTGGGAAATGGTGTTGGAGGTGGTGACCGCGCAGGTCCCTCCCTTTTTTCAGCAGGAGATCATAATTGCCCTTAACCAGGGAAACCGTGCCGAAAAAATTCAGGGAAACAATCCTGCGCAGATCTCCGCAGGCCCCGGATGCTCCGGCGCAGCAGATCAAACCGTCAAGGCCCTTCGGGCACAGCGCGTGTAGCTCATCGATGACCTTTTAGCGCCCTTCGGGGCTGGACAGATCCGTCCAGATGTCCCCCTTCTGCCAGTCAAGGTTGATGGTTTCATGTCCTTTATTCTTTAAAAGCATGACGGTTCTGGCGCCAATGCCGCCGGTAACGGCGAAAACTCCCACAACATTTCCCTCCTTGGTATCTCTTTTGCTGAAAGGACAGAGATTTACAAATGACTTTGTTCCTATTATAATCAGAATGGATACCAATGTAATACCCAAAACGATAAAAATAAAGGATACCAAATTATGCTGAACTATGATCTTGAGAAAAAAAGACTGCCCTCTCTATGGATCCTTCTATAAATCTCTGAAAGAGGATATTTTGAGAGGACTGCTTCAGCTGGGAACCCGGCTGCCCTCCAAGCGGAAACTGGCCCGGGACAACGGCATCAGCGTAAAAACCGTGCTGGAAGCTTACGAACAGCTTCTGGTGGAGGGCTATATTACCTCCCAGGAAAAGCGGGGCTATTTTGTGGCCAATGTGGGAACCATGGAGGAGCACCATCCCGTCCCTGTCTCGTATCCGTAGCTCTACCAGGAGGAGCAGTGGTTTGCCGATTTCACCTCCAACGCCACGGTCTATGACAAATTCCCTTTTTCCCTGTGGCGCAAGGTAATGCGGGAGGTGCTGACGAAAAAGGATACGGAATTAGTCGGGCGAGCGGGGCCGGGGTGATTCATGTGTCTCCGGAACACCATTATCCCCTGGGAACGGTCATGAGCGCGGCCCGCAAGCAGGAGCTTTTTGCATAGGCTTCGGAAGCGCCGGACCGGTACATTATAGAGGATAACTATGACTGCGCATTCCGCTACCGATCCCGTTCTATTCCGGCCCTGCAGAGCATGGACCGCAGCCATCGGGTCATTTACATGAATACCTTCAGCAAAGCGCTGGCTCCGGCCATCCGCATCAGCTACATGGTGCTGCCGGAAGAGCTGATGCGCCGGTACATTGACAATGCCAATTTCTATTCCAACAGCGCGTCCGCCTGCGAGCAGTACGCCCTGGCAAAATTCATAGAAAAGGGATATTTTGAGCGGTATTTGAGCCGGGTGCGAAAGTATTATCACACGGAGGGGGAGCGGCTGATTCGGATTCTCAAGCAGTCTATGCTTCTGCCGGCAGTGCGTATCGTGGGAGGAGAGAGCGGCTCTCATCTGCTGGTGAAGCTGGATACCTCCATGACGGATGGAGAAATCAAACGGGCAGCCCGGCTAAACGGACTGAATATTGCCTGCCTGTCGGAATTCTGCAGCCAGATACGGTCGGAATATGAACATACTCTGGTACTCAACTACTCGGATATGGAGGAGAAAAACTTACGGGAGGCGGTCCGCCGGCCGGGAAATCTCTTTATTCAATGGTAGAATCTGGAAAATCTGGTATCCTTTAATAAATATATTTTGGGCATTTAAAAGAGTTCAGTCCGATGTTACCATAGGGTGCACAACCAGCCGGGACGGCCGCAGCCGTTTCGGAAATACTTAGAAAGGCAAGGTGCAAGCTATGGGAACAACCTATTATTTCTTACCCACAAGAAACCTGTTCGGGGAGAATTCCGTGAAGGAAACGGGAGAGCTGATGAAGAGCCTGGGCGGGAAAAGCCCCTGATCGTTACGGATGCGTTTCTGGCAAAATCGGGAATGGACGCGGATATTCAGAAAATTCTCGCTGACTCCGGTGTGGAGAGCATGGTATTCGGGGAAGCGGAGCCCACCCCTAAGGATGTGAATGTGGAAGCAGGCTTAAAAGTATTCCAGGAAAACGGCTGCGATTCTATCATTTCTAGGTGGTTCTTCCCACGACCGCGTCAAGGGCATCGGTCTGGTGGCCTCCAACGGCGGAAATATCCGGGAGTATGAAGGAATTGATAAATCATCCAAACCCATGTGCCCCATGATCGCCATCAATATCACCGCAGGCACGGCCTCAGAGATTACGCGTTTCTGCATTATCACCGACACCAATCCCTTAACGAACGCGACGGCCATGATGGCAATTACCATGATTACCCAGTATCTGCCCAAGGCGGCAGCCAACGGCGTCTACATAAAAGCCAGAGATAAGATGGCCTATGGCCAGTACCTGGCAGGTATCGCCTTCAACAATGCGTCCCTGGGCTACGTTCACGCTATGGCTCACCAGCTGGGCGGCTTCTATAACCTGCCTCACGGCGTCTGCAACGCCATTTTGCTGCCCCATGTGGAAGAATTCAACCTGCTTGGAAACGCCAACCGCTTCCGGGATATCGCCCGGGCCATGGGCGAAAATATCGACAGCCTTTCCACTATGGAAGCGGCCCGCAAGGCCATCGCCGCCATTTGCACGCCCCATTTTGCGGGAGCCCCCGAAACCTGCCCATTATTCAGCAGTTTTCGGGGGCTCCCGCGCCGTTCGTGCCGTCCTGCCGCCTACGCGTTTTCTGTCGGCTGGGCTGCATCCGGCTCAGCCGCTTTGGCCTCTGCCGGCTGTGCGCTCCCGCCGGCCGGGCCTGCCGCGTGAGCGGCAGGTCCCGGGGTCTTTGTGATGGTGAGCGGCATGTTCACTCCCAGAGGATTGAAGACAATCCCCTTGGCCTCCGGCGGCAGGAGCTGGGGTACCTTGTCCGCTTTGATGACCATGGGCTTCATGGCATTGTTTTTATTAAACTTCTGAAACTCCAGTACATCCGTGAACAGCGGCCAGAAGAGCTGCTCCTCCCCCAGCTTTACAAGCGGGATGCCCTTGCCCTCGTTCTGAACCGCAACAATATACGTTCCCTTTGTAAAGTTGCTGGCAATCTCCTCCTGCATCTCCTTCATGGCCGGCTCCTTCTCGCAGCCCGGCCTCTTTCTCTGTTCCTGCATGTAGTATAAGGCCGTCAGATGCAGGGAGGGGTTCTCCACCCATACCTTTCCATCCGGCTGCTTGCCCGGATTGGCCCGCTTCACAAAATCTGCGAGCTGAATCAGATGCTCGCCCTCCTCATCCTTTATAGAAAATGCATTCACGCCCATGGTGTACAGGCTGGTGTAAAACATAAGAAACTGCTTGTTCTCCAGCTTTGCCACCGTCACCAAGGTCTTCTCTCCCAGAAGGCGCACTGTCTCCTTCTTTGCATCCTCCATATCAAAAAACAGGAACACCTTGTCGTCAAAAGTTTCCTGATCGCAGACCACATAGGGCTCCCTGGTGCAGACGGACAAAATCACATACAGCTCACTTGCTGTCCGCAGCCTGCCCAGAAGCTTCTGTTTTTCCTGCTGCTTATCCATATCATTGCTCATAGCTCATCCTCCTTTTCATGCCCCGCTTCCCACGGCGAAAGCCGGCTGGGGAGGCGTATACAAACTCTTTCACGATTGTATCACAAAAGGGAGGAGGGATGCAATAGCGAATCATCCATGATATGGCCTGCGCAGTTTTTCCTTCCTTTTTGTATTCTGGAGTATAAGAGTCCGTCTCTTGATATGGAGGATGCAGCAAAGCTTCTCGGCTTTTCGCAGGAAATGCTGGAGGGCTATAAAGCGCTGAAGCAAAAAAACGGATAGACCGCCAGATACCGTAAAATATATGCCGTCCGGGGAGCCTTATCCGGATTCTCCTCAAAGACAAGCCGCACGGTTCCCCTATTCTCTGTCCCGAACCATATCCCCCGCCCCCAGCCGCCCCAGAAGAAGAGGCGATTCCTTATCGCAGCTTCGCAGATTCGCAAGCACCCGCTCCCGGCTTCCGACCGCATAGCAGTACCGGCAGGCCGTGGGGCAGGTGTGGTAGGCGCCGATGTCCACACTCTGGGCGCAGCCGCAGGACAGCCTCTGGCTCCTGTCCTTTCCCGCCGCTATGGGACGGCCTCCCAGGCGTTCTAACAGCCCTTTGTCCACGCAGCACCCATGGCCGATGCCCAGGGCTCCAAGATCCGCCTCCTCCGCACAGGTCTCCATCACGAGCCCCCGTTTTTTCGCCTCAAAGGCCAGTTCCCCAGCCAAGTCATAGAGGACGCCTGCCAGGCCCGTTTTCTCCTGACCCGTCTGCGCCGGCTCCTCCTCCCGCGCCGCCCCGAGGTCTGCCAGCGCCTTCTTATTTCTTCCATACCAGTCCACAAAGCTGATAATCACCTTTTTTGTGCATCCCAGCGTGCGGTCCGCGATTTCACAGAACGCCTTCCGATGGTATTCCGGCGTATACCTGTCATTCACCAGAATCGGGTCATAGCGCCAAATCACCCGGTCGGCTCCGGCCTCCTGCGCCAGCTTTCTGAAAGCCGGAACCAGCGTCTCTTTTTTGTCCGGAAGATATGGCTCCACATCTCTTCCGTAGCCGGTGAGAGTGAATTGAAAATAATAGATAAAATCCGCCAAGCGGCCCAACCGGCCCAGCATCCCTGCAGGATTCTTGGTCCAGAATACAATGCCGGACACATCCTCCGGGGCCAGTGAAACACGGCTCACCTGCCGGGGATTCACCGGGTTGCGCACGCAGGCAAAGCCCGCGTCCAGCCGGTTAAAAAACCAGTCCCCGAAATAATTGGGGATGTCCGTCCGCCTGCTGGCACTCACAATTGTCATACCTCACCCTCCCTTTTCATATACTTTCAATAAATTCCATTGACCCGGAGCTCCCATGAAATCATTTCCCCTGCGCCCTTGTCTGGGAGGCGCCTGCCTCACGCCGGGAAAAAAGGCTTTCCTGACCGGAACCATCCTTTTGACCTCCACGGGACTAATCTGTCGTGTCCTGGGCTTTTTTTACCGTATTTTCATGTCCCGGACCATCGGAGCCGAGGGGCTTGGACTCTACAACATGGTCCATCCCCTTTTTTCCATCTGCTTTGCCCTCTGCGCCGGGTCCATCCAGAGCGCTCTGTCCCAGTACATAGCCGCCCATCCCCACAGGGGGAGAGCGGCCTTTAAGACTGGCCTCTCCATCGCCCTGGCCCTCTCCTTTCTTCTGGCCTGGATCATCGCCTCACAGGCGCCTTTTCTGGCCGAGTATGTGCTCATGGAGTCCCGGTGCGCCCCCTTTCTCCCGGTCATGGCCTTCTCTGTGCCCTTTGCAGCCCTCCACGCCTGCATAAACGGCTACTATTACGGAACCCAGAAGTCCCGGATTCCTGCCTTTTCCCAGGTAGCGGAGCAGGTAATCCGCATGGGCGCCGTCTTTCTCATCGCCAGTATCTGGCTGGAGGAGGGGCGGCCCATCACGGTTTCCCTGGCCGTCTACGGCCATCTAATCGGGGAAATGGCCTCCGCTGGCTTCACGCTCTTCTGCCTGGGCTTTTTTCCGCCGGACAGCCGGGCGCAAGGCGGCGCACCCTATCCGGACAGCCGGGCACAGGGCAGCGCCGCCTCTCCGGACGGCCAAACCGCCCAAAGGGAGGGCCGCCTCTCTTTCGCTGAGACTGCAGCCCCCCTCATGGCCCTGGCCCTCCCCCTCATGGGAAACCGCCTCCTATTAAACGTCCTGGGAAGCGCCGAGGCCATCTGGATTCCCAACAAGCTGGAGGCCTTCGGGCTTACCAACTCCCAGGCCCTGTCCATATACGGCGTATTTACCAGCATGGCCCTGCCCTTTGTCCTCTTTCCCTCGGCCATCACCAACTCCATGGCCGTTCTCCTGCTCCCTTATGCGGCGCAGGCCAGGGCCCAGGGGAATGAGCGCCGCATCGAAACCATGATCTCCATGTCCCTCCGCTACAGCTGCTACATGGGAATTCTGTGCATCGGCCTTTTCACCATGTTCGGCGGGCAGCTGGGCCAGGGGGTATTTCACAACCAGGACGCGGGATTTTTCATCGCCGCTCTCTCCTGGCTCTGTCCTTTCATGTACCTGGCCTCCCCCATGGGCAGCATATTGAACGGCCTGGGAAAGACCTCCGTCACCTTCTTCCAGAACACAGCCGCCATGGTCATCCGCCTGCTGTTCGTCCTCTTTGCCATCCCCTCCTTCGGCATCCTGGCATACCTCTGGGGAATGCTCGCAAGCGAACTGGCCCTGGCCCTCATGTGCTGCTTGTCCGTGCACAGGCTGGCTGCATTTTCCTGGGACGGGTGGAACATGCTCGCAAAGCCCGCCCTCTTTCTGCTCATCTCCATCGGCCTCTATCTGGCCACCCCCGGAGCCGCAGCGGTATTTGCAGGCCTGCCCTCTTTCCTCGCCGCAGTGCTGGATATGGGCTTTATCAGCCTCTGCTATGGGGGACTGCTGCTGCTCTTTCACCGAAAGCGCGGATAGCGGGAATGAATTTTCAAACATACTCTAAGCCATCCACAGCGCCTCATTTGTGGTGGAGATAGCGTCCGCCCCTGCGGAGAGAGCGGCCATCACATCCTTTTTGTTGGAAATCAGTCCCCCTGCAATGAGGGGAATATCCGTATACCCCCGGATTTCCTTTAAAACCCTAGGAATAATCCCCGGCATCACCTCCACCAGGTCCGGATGGAACGCATCCATCTGCTTCCTGGTGGTGGACAGCGCCATGGAATCAATGATAAAGGCTCTCTGAACCCCCAAAAGCCCCAGCTCCATGGCCCGCTTTACCATCTGAGGCTTGGTGCTGATAATCCCGTCCGCCCCGGTGTGCTGCCGGATAAAATCCACCGCTACCTCCTTAGAGCCGAGACCCGCCGTCAAATCCACATGGACAATAGCGAGCTTTCCTCTCTCTTTTATCTGCCCCACAATGTCCGCCACATTGCAGATACTTCCATATAAAATAAAAACCATCTGACATTCCGATTCCAGGCTGTGCTTCAGCCCCTCGTCGTTCTTTACCGCTGCAATCACCGGAGAATCCTCTAAGATATCCATTATGCGCATACTCTGTCTGCTCCTTTTTCTGTCCGGCCTTCCGGATCATTTCTCCTGCCATTGTACTCCCATTTTTCCAAAAAGGAAAGAGGGCCCGAAAGCCCTCCTTACGCTCTGCGCTCCACATCCTTTGTTGCCACCACAGGAACCCCGGTTCCCGCGCAGTCCGCGATCAGCACATCCCCGATATGGACCGGCGCCTTGGCCTTTGTCCTATGGATGGCCTCCATCACCGCAAATATTTTATCCTTTGGAATATCCGTCTTTGTCTTCACCGACACCATCTCCAGCACGCCGTCTGTCACGCGCACACTGGATGTCACGGTTCTGGCCGGATGGAGCACCTCCTTTTTCGCGTAATCCTCTCCCCGCCGGCAGGTATTTCCGCTCACCTGGATTTCTTCTCCCTCCATACGCACGGTCAGCGGGCACCCCAGGGGGCATCCGATGCAGATTAATTCTCTCACTTCCATCTCACTCCACCTCCGTCCGGATGACAATTTCCTTCAGTTTTGGATAGTCAGCAAAACTCTCCTTCTTTAAAACCACTTGTTCCATCTCTCCAGGGGCCAGAACCTTTTTCTTTCTCTTGGAAACCAGGGCTCCGTCATAATACACTGCGATAACCCG
>CALWBS010000261.1 GCA_944376135.1 uncultured Enterocloster sp. | reverse complement strand
TCACCTTTTGCGGATCCGGTGCAAACATTTCCGTGAAGGGCGGCACGGGAACCGTGAACCTGGGATCCGACGGCGCGTTTGCCGTCACCGCAGCGGAGAGCATAAGCATCTACGCGGGCAGCAAGGTGAGCTTCTGCGGAAATGAGATTACCTCCATCGCTGACGAGGAGTTTTGCCTGGCTGCGGATCCCGGCGCCTCTATCTCGCTGAAACCGGGACTTGCGGATGTGAAGGCCATGAAAATATACCAAAACTGAGGCAACAGTTCAGACGGCAAGGAGGACGACATGGATTTTTATACATTGGATCAGCTGGCGGTCACAGGGGTCAGCCTGGGCTCCATCCGGGAGCTTTCGGTTCACAATGAGCCCGGATCCCACGGGGTTATGGAGATAACGGCCCAGGTTCAGCAGGAGGATGAGGAGACTCTTCTCTACGGCATGGCCAGCCGTCAGCCGGGGGCGCTCTGGGGCGGGGGAAACCTGCTTTTTGCCGGGGTGCTCACAGGAGTGGATTTTTTGCGCAGGGACGAGGTGCGCCTTGGACGGCTGACCTTTCGGACGGCGGACTGCCAGATGGATATAGAGAAGAAATCCCGCTCCTTCCAGGACACCTCCATGACCTTGAGCGGCCTTCTGGATTTGGTTCTCAAGGACTACCCGGGGGCGGACTACTGCCTGTCCGTTCCCGACCAGGCCATCGGCCGCCTTCTGGTGCAGTATAAGGAGACGGACTGGGAATTTTTAAAGCGTGTGTTTTCGGAATATTATGCCCCCTTGGGAGTGCTGATGAGCCAGGAGGGCATTCGGATTTACGCAGGTGTTCCGGCCCTTTCCGGCCAGTGGGAATATGAGCTGGAGGCAGTGGAAAAGAGCGAGGCGGAGGTGCGGCGCTTTGCTGCCATGGGGGCGGCGGAGACAGATTTTGTGGATCTGCGCCTGCTTTCGGGGAGCTGCCAGGATATCTTCGCCTCCCTCGCCCTGGAGGGGAGGAATCTGGCGGTGCGTACCCTTGACTGGGAGCTGCGGAAGGGACGTCTGGAGTGCCGCTATGCCCTTCGCCCTGCGGCGGGCATCGGCGCCTATCCCGTCTATCCCGTCTCCCTGGTGGGAATCGCCTTGGAGGGGAGGATCCTGGAGGTGAAAGGCAATCTGGTGCGGATCCACATGGATATTGACGGCTCTTGCGGCGGAAAGGACGCCTACTGGTTCCCCTATGCCACCATGTCCGCTGCCCTGGACGGGAGCGGCTGGTATTACATGCCTGAGGTAGGAGATCGGGTGCGGGTGGAATTTCCCGACAAATACGCGCAGGACGCCCTGGTCATCAATTCCGCCAGCGTATACGGCGCTCCCTCCGGAGGGGAGGACTCCATGGGAAATCCTGCGGTGAAATATCTGAGCAACTGCGCCGGACAGAAGATGTCCTTAGGACCCCAGGGGGTGGATGTGTCCGCCGGTTCCTCGGGCATCACCGTGGACAACAGCGGCGCTGTGTCCATCTGGGGAAACAACGAGGTGATTATCAAGGCGGAAGGAAAGATAAGCCTCCATGCAAAGTCTATCACCGTAAAGGGGGCGGAGGAAGTGAAGGCCGCCAATGAGGCCGGAACCGGGGCGGAACTTACAGGCGATTTGAAGCTTACGGGAGCGGAGGTTTTGATAAATTGAGACGGGAAGAAGCGCTGCGGGATTTTTTGAAAAAGGGAGATGAAATGCTGACGGCCCGAGAACCGCTGTTTTGGGAGCGGCTCTTTGTGCGGAAGGCCGAGGTCGTGTCCCGGTTTCGGGAGAGCCTGGTTCGGCTGGCGCGCAGATGCGGGGAGCGCGCCAAGGAATGCCGCTACCTCTACTGCTCCCTGCTGCGGGTGGACCTTCTTAAGAGCCGGTATCTGACCCTGATCCAGGCGGTGGGGGAAGACTACGCCCTGGATCCGGACCCGGCGGAGGAGCTTCTGGATCTGGGGGATTTCTTCGATGAGCTGGAGGATGTCCGGGCGGAACTGCTCCAGAGCCTGCCCCGGTATAACGGAAAGGTGGACCCGGGGGATGTGCGGAAGCTGACTGCAGAACGGGCGGTGGAATGGTTCTGGAAAATCGGCTTCTTGCTCCGCTTTCTTCTGCGCGTCCCGGAGAATCAGGAAGAGATTATGGCCATCATCCCGGAACAGTTCCCGCGGATTGTGCGCTGGGGCGAATACAGGGACCGGGGGGAAACCATTTTCTTTTACGAGGAGGCGCCGGACCGGGAGGGGGAGCGGCTCAAGGCGCTTTTGCGCCAGTCCTATTCCTACCCCTATATTCTTCAGACCAGATATCTGCGCCGGGGGGAATACAAAAGGATAAGCCTGGAAGAAAAGCGGATGGAATACGCGGCCTTCGAGGGCTGCAGCTTCCAGGATGTGTCATTTGCAGGGGCCGGCCTTTTCGGGGCCCGCTTCCTGGAATGCCGCTTTAAGAACTGCAGCTTCCGGGAGGCAGATCTGGCTATGGCGCGGTTTGAGAGCTGCGCGTTCCAGGAGATGGACTGGGAGGGAGCGGGCTTTGCGAAAACGCTCTGTCTTCCAGGGCCGCCGCCGGGACTGGGCGGGGAGCAGAAAAAAGAAATTTTGGCAAAAGAGGAGCAGTACAATGCAGCGGTATTTCTTTGTGGGACAGGACAGGAAGGTCCGGGACACCATTCATCTGGAGGAATTTGATATTGTAAACGGCCCGCGCCGGATTTTCTGGCCGGAGGAAGGGCAGGCCTTGAATGAGACGGTCTTCCTGTACCTGAAGAAAGGGGAGGGGGAAACGGTCCTTGACTTCTATCAGAGCCCAGTGACCATGGTTTCCGGCCTGGTGCGCCAGGTGTTTGCCATGTATGAGGAGGATATCCGTTTTAAGCGGGTGTATCTGATTGACCGGGAGAATAAGATCTCCCACAATTTTTACATTCCCCTTATCCCAAGGCTCGACGCGCTCTCCCCCCGGGTGGAGCGGTATCCGGACGGCAGGGAAAAGCGGGTGATTCTCGACGGGAGCCGCGCGAGGGGGTGCCACGTATTTTATCTGGCCTCCAGCATGTCCCGGCGTCCTGTGGTGAGCCTTGCGGCTGCGGAGAGCCTGCTGCGCAGAGGGGCTGCGGGCTTGGTTTTAGAGGAAGTGGAGGTGGAATAAATGGCGGCGTTAGACGATAAATACATTGTGTTCGGGGCGAAGACCGAATGCTCCATGGGCCTTAGGGAGAGCAAGCTGGTTCTCCCGGCGGATCACGGCATTTTTATCCGGGGGAAGGCCCAGATGCACGCGAAGGACTGCGTGTCTGTGACCAATGTAATTCCATTTGGCGGCTGCAGGAGCGCGGCCAATCCGTCCACGGCCCTGAAAATGGCGTCCATGGGCGCTGCGGCGGCGATCCCTACCATAAGCGGAACCTTCTGCGCCCCGGCGGCGCCCGCGCCCTGCGCGGGCATCTGCACCCCGGTGATTACCTCCGTGGAGTGGGAGGATGCCAGCGAGTTTACGGATATTGACGATGAAAAGGCGCTGATGGGACGATGCACCTTGACCTGTGCCCACGGGGGTGTCATCAAGATCACAGACGCGGGGCAGGGCTGACACTGGCTTGTCCCGTGACAGGAGAGACCTATGAGAATACCATTTTGCCAACTGACAGTAGAGACAGAAATTGAGGGGATATTGAAAATCAGGGGATTCGAGCTGCGGGAATCCCTAAATAGCCATGCCTTCCTGAAGATGGAGTGTCTTTTGGACGAGGATTTCCGGGAACGGGCCGTGTCCTGCACGACAAAGGACTCCTCCGTGCGGGTTTACCGGGGGGAGGAGATCCTGTTTTTCGGGCGGCTTTATGGCGCCAGGACAGAGCGGGAAAGGGGGAAATGGGAGCTGCACCTTACCTTCGTCTCCGCTTCTTATGAAATGGACGCGGTCCGCCGCTCCCGGGCATTTTACCGGGAGGGGGACCGGTACGCCGATGTGCTTGAAAAGGTGTCGGCCCTGTATCCGGGCTCCCAGGTCAGAGATGAGGCCACAGAAGGAAGGGCCTGCCCGGGTACCCTCCTCCAGTACGAGGAGACGGACTGGGAATTTTTAAAGCGCCTGGCCAGCCATTTCTCCACCTTCCTGATTCCGGACACAGCCTCGGAGATGGACCGCATTTATTTCGGACTCCCGGATATTGAAAATGGGAGAGAGCTGTGGGATAGGGATTTTGTGATTGTCCAGGACATGGATTCCTTTTACCGCATGGGAAAGGGAATGAAGCAGGAGTATACCGCTTGGCGGGTGATCAGTCCCCTTCCTATGCGCATGGGGGAAAACCTGACCTTCAACGGCACTCTGTGCACTGTGACGGGAATCCGCATATTCTCTGCGAAGGGGGAAATCCTCCAGGAATATACCCTCAGGCGGCGCCAGGGCCTTGTGATACGCCAGGCCTTCAATTATGAGATGCTGGGCGTCAGTCTGCCGGTGACGGTGACAAACCGGAAGGACAATCGGGTTCAGGTGGAATTTGACATAAACAAGGACTATCCCCCGGAGGATCCCACCCGGTTTTATACCTACGGGATTGAGAGCAGCAGCTTTTACTGTATGCCTGAGGTGGGGAGCCGGGCCCACGTATATTTCCCCAACCGGGATGACTGGGAAGCCATTGCGGTCCATGCCCTAAATCCCGGGGACGGGGCGGGGAGAAATCCTTCCAACAAGCGGTTTTCTTCCCCTACAGGGGCGGCTATGGAGCTCTCCCCCTCATCCTACTGTTTTCAGTCCGATTCCGGCGGGGCCACCCGGATGGTGATGGGGACAGACGGAAATGTGACCATAAGCGGAACAGACATCACCTTTACCGCCGGATCTTCCATCTCCATCGGAGTTGGAAAGGAGAACACGCCCAAAGTGCTGTTTGGCTCCAAGGGGGATCAGCTCTTTAAGGCGGGCAGCTCCTCCATGGCCCTGGAGGCCAACCTTTCCCTCATCGCGGACAAGGCCAAGCTTAAGGCGGAGAGCGGGGATATGACGGCCCAGGCCCAGGCGGCTCGGGACGCTCTCACCGCTGGGGACGGGGCGCTGCGGGACGCCTACGACGCGCAGAACGCGGGAGCGGGACTGAATCCCGGCTTAAATCCCACGCCGGGGGCAGTCATATCCCCCGCTCCCCAGACTCCGGGAACCCCTGCGGCCCAGGCCCAGAACGATCCCTTCTGGAAGCCTACCCTGCAGGATAAGTATAAGCCCAAGGCAATGGATAATAAGACCGCAGGGGGATCGAAAGAAACGGTTTATGACAGCAATAAGAAGAATTCGGGAGACAGCGGTGAGACGGATTCCAAGACGGAGCCGGTGAGCGACATTGAGAAATACCGCTTTACCCGCACCTTTGCCAGCGGTTCCCGCTCCGGAAGCCTGGCGGAGGAGAAAGCCAGCGGATCCGCCGGATTATTCTACGGCTCCGCCTATTCGAAGGCCGGATCCTGGAAGGCCTCGGCCAGCGCCTACGCGGGAGCCACAGAGGAGAATGTCCTGCCCGGCGTGGGCCTGCAGGGAGCGGTCAGCGCCTCCCTGGTGGAGATGGGCGTATCCGGCGGCATTGGAAATGAGGACTTCAATATCAACGCCGGTGCGGACGTGGCGGCTTACAAGGCGGAGGCTAAGGCGGACGCGGTTCTGGGCTTCAACGATAAGGGAGAGTTCCAGGCCGGCGTGGCCGGGGAGGCGGGAGCCTACCTGGCGGAGGGAAGCGTGTCCGGCGGCGTCACCGTGGGCGGTGTGGGAGCGAATGTGAAGGCCACAGGAAAGGTGGGCTTCGGCGTGGAGGGCCAGGCCGGCTTCGTGGATGGAAAGCTCCGGGTGAAGCTGGGCGTCTGCGTGATTTTGGGCGGATCCGTGGAGTTTGAGCTGGATTTCAGCAGCCTATTTAAATAGACACCCAGCGTCTGAACTGATATAATGGTAAGCGTTCGGAACGGAAAATGTAACAGTGCAGGAGGAGATTGATTATGTTGAAGTTGCTGCCAATCGGCACCGTGGTGCGGCTTAAGGGCGCCAGCGTTCCTTTTATGATTGCGGGCTATTTTCCAGAGGATGCAGATAAGCCCGGTTTCTACTTTGATTATTCCGGGTTCCCCCATCCCATGGGCTTTACCTCTACCATCCAGGCCTCCTTCTTCAATGCGGAGGATATCGAGGGGATTTTAGCGATGGGCTATCAGGACGAGACCCAGATGAAATATGTGGAGAAGCTGGAGAGCTTCCAGCCGGAGGCGCAGGAGGGAGGAGCGACAGATGGTCAATAAAAACAGGCCGCTTCCTATAGGGAGCGTGATTCTTCTGAAGGAAGCCAACACAAAGATGATGATTATAGGGTATCTGAAGTACGGGCCGGAGAACCGCACGGATATTTACGACTACGCGGGCTGTCTCTATCCCCAGGGCTATCATTCGCCGGAGAAAACCTATGTGTTCAACCATGACGGAATCGAGCGGGTCTATTCCCTTGGCTACCAGGACGAACGGCAGATTGCGTTTGCGGACAGCCTGATGGAGCAGTTCAAAAAATGCAAAGGTGATGTGTCGTTTGATTAGGAAGATGGGGCAGGCAAGGGACGGCCGCAGATGGAGGAGGAAGCGGATGGTTACATTGATTTTGCTGGCGGCCTGTGTATTTTCCTTAATTTTCGGCATCGGCTGGATTGTCGCAGGAAAACGCGGGACGGCGGCCTGCAGCCGCCGGACGCAGGCCCGGGTGGTGGGGATCTATGAGTCCTCCATGTTCCAGGAGGAGAGCTATTCTCCGATTGTAGAGTTTTCCGCCGGAGGACAGATTATACGCTCCCGAGCAATGACAGAAAAGACAGGAGGGCCGGGACGGGTTCCCTATAAGGAGGGAGACCTGGTGGAAATATTGTATAATCCCGAAAATCCCCGCCAGTTTTTTGTTCCCGGCTATGATGTCAATATGAAGCTTTGGCTGGGAATCGGAAGTCTGGGGGCAGCGCTGATTTTAGCAATTAGCGCATTGATATTGAGATAGCGGGATTTTACCCTGAAAATCCGCCGCCGGCAGGCGGCATGCATGCAGGGATGCCCCATGCGCCCGCCAGGTTTTCATAATTTGGCGGAGCATGCGCCCGCCGGGCGCATGTAGATTTTCATATGCAGGAGGAAGCAAAATGTATCGTGCAAAAAAATTAGCGGCGGCAGCCGCGGCGTTAGCGGTTTTGTGCCTTGGGGGATGCCAGGGGGCGTCTGTATCCACATCCCAGTCTATGACCTTTCAGGTGGAGACCGGAGATACAATCAAAGTGACCCTGGACACCTCGGCGGGGGATTCCCTCGCCCAGGAGGATGGGAGCTTTTCAGTGAAGAACGGAGACAGCCTGCTGCTCCAGGGCGTTTTCCAGACGCCGGAGCAGTATGCGGCCCAGGAGGCGGCCATCCGGGGAACGGAGGGCGTGGAGATTGTGACGGACGAGGAAAACATGCTTTCCTATTACTATGAGGCTGGGGCCGCAGGGCCTGAGACGGGTTATCTCTTTATGGTGGACGGATCGGATACAGGCGTATACATGGCAAGCCTTATGGACCGGGAGACAGCGGACGGCGCTTTTGGGCGGCTGACGTTTGAGAAGGAATAACAAAA
The DNA here is from genome assembly GCA_944376135.1 of uncultured Enterocloster sp. GTDB lineage: Bacteria > Bacillota > Clostridia > Lachnospirales > Lachnospiraceae > Enterocloster. Next base: position 7,380 of record CALWBS010000261.1, on the reverse strand, counting down.
ACGGTTATATAACATCGCGGTCTGGTCCAATGCCAGAGCTGCAGGAAACGGCAATAGAGACGCAAAGCGAAAGAGTAACCGGACGGAGGCTGAGGATATAGAAGATGCGGACAATTTATTATAATGGAAAAGTTTACACAGGAGCGCTCCCCTTGGCCGAGGCTTTTGGGGTGAAGGACGGAATGTTCTTCTTCGCCGGAACAAATGAGGAAGCCTTTGACCTGAAGCGGGCAGGGGATCGGATGGTGGATTTGGAGGGGAGCTTTGTGTGCAGCGGCTTTAATGACAGCCATATGCACCTGTTAAGTTATGGAAGTTCCCTGCGCATAGCCCAGTTGGCAGGCCGTACCGGAAGTCTGGAGGATATGCTGAACTGCCTGCGGGAATTTAAAGAATCCAGGGCTTTTCAGGAAAATGCCTGGCTTCAGGGCCGGGGCTGGAACCAGGATTATTTTTCAGGGGAAAAACGGATGCCGGACCGTCATGACCTCGATGCGGTCTCCACGGATATCCCTATTTGCGCGGTGCGGGCCTGCGGCCACTGCCTGGTGGTGAATTCCAAAGCCCTCTCTCTCCTGGGAATCGGAGAGAATACGCCCCAACCGGACGGCGGCCGGATCGGAATGGACGGAGAGGGCCCGGACGGCCGCTTTTTCGACAATGCAATGGAGCTGGTTTACGGCGCCATCCCCGCCCCGGATAAGGAGGAGATAAAAGAGATGATCCTGGCAGCCTGCCGGGCGCTCAACGCCTATGGGGTCACCAGCAGTCAGACCGACGATTACCAAGTCTTCCGCAAGCTGCCTTGGAGTCTGATAAATGAGGCCTACCGGGAGCTGGAGCAGGAAGGACGTCTCACTGTGCGGGTCTATGAGCAGAGCAATTTCAGCTCACTGGAAAGCTTAAAGGAATTTGTGGAGGCGGGCAACCGGACGGGAACCGGCAGCAGCCTGTTTAAGATTGGTCCCTTAAAGATGCTGGGAGACGGGGCTTTGGGCGCCCGGACGGCGTATCTTAGCCGCCCCTATGCGGATGATCCCTCCACCTGCGGGATTCCCGTGTTCAGCCAGGAGGTCATGGACGAGATGGTGGGCTATGCCAATGCCCAAGGGATGCAGGTGGCGGTCCATGCCATCGGCGATGCCTGCCTGGACCGGGTTCTCACCGCGTATGAGAAGGCTCTGGCGGTCAATCCCCGTGAGGATCACCGCCACGGCATTATCCACTGTCAGATTACCCGGCCGGACCAGCTTGCGAAGATCAGCCGCATGAAGCTTCACGTCTACGCCCAGAGCATTTTCCTCGACTATGACATCCGTATAGTGAAGAAGCGGGTGGGGGAGGAGCTTGCATGCGCCAGCTACAGCTGGAAGACCCTTCTGGAGAACGGCGCTACGGTGAGTAACGGCACGGACTGCCCGGTGGAGCTGCCGGATGCCCTGGCCTGCATCCAGTGCGCGGTTACCCGGAAGACGCTGAAGGATCACAAAGGCCCCTATCTGCCGAATCAGGCATTCACAGTGAAGGAGGCCTTGGACAGCTACACCTGCGCAGGCGCGTATGCCAGTTCTGAGGAGAACAGCAAGGGAAAGATTGCTCCGGGCATGCTGGCGGACTTTGTGGTGCTGGGGGAGAACCCTTTTGAGGTGCCGCCCGAGAAACAGCGGGAGATTCCTGTGAGGGAGACGTATCTGCGGGGACGAAAGGTATTTTAAACATAAAAAAATGCTTGACAACCCCTAAAATCCCATGTATAATAACATCCGCAGTCAGCAAGAACGGCTGCGGATCCAAACAGATTGGGCTATCGCCAAAGGGTAAGGCAACGGACTCTGACTCCGTCATTTTCAAGGTTCGAATCCTTGTAGCCCAGCTAAAAGAAGCCTGTAGACCTTTAAGAACAGAGGTTTACAGGCTTTTTTACGCCGCTATTGCGGAAAAGGGAAATTCTGTGCTATCATGGGGACAGGAGGAGATGGGAGAATGTACACATTTAAGAGCCGGGTGCGCTACAGTGAGATTGACGCGGACGGCCGTCTGAGTATTTTCGGCATGATGAATTATCTGCAGGACGGCAGCACTTTTCATTCTGAGGATGCGGGAGTGGGCGTGGACTATTTTCAGAAACACCATAAGGCATGGATGCTGTCCTCCTGGCGGATCCGGATAGAGACACTTCCAAAGCTTGGTGAAACGATTGCGGTGGGCACCTGGCCCACGGCTTTCAAAGGGCTTCATGGATTCCGGGATTTTGTCATTCAAAACGAGGAGGGGTGCCCCCTGGTGACGGCGCATTCCGTGTGGTTTTTGTACGATACGGAGAAGCATGTGCCCCTGCGGGTAAGCCAGGCGGATCAGGAGCCCTACGGAGCGCCTAAGCCGCCTCTAAACATGGGGGAGGAACCGGGAAAAATCCGCCTGCCCGGAGAGATGACCGCGGGAGAGCCTGTGGAGATTCTCCGCTGTCATCTGGACACGAACCGTCATGTGAACAATGCCTGGTATGTAGAGATGGCGCGGGATGCGCTTCCGGCACCGATTAGAATCCGGGAGATACGGGCAGACTATAAAAAGGCCGCCCTTTTAGGCGACATGGTGACGCCCCGCATCGGACGGGGGCCTGCGGGAGAGTGGATTGTGGCCCTGGACGGGGGCGAAAAGGGAATCTATGCGGCGGTATGCCTTGACGAAAGAGAAATAAAAGGGAGATTATAGAAATGATCGAGTTGGGAAAGATACAGGAACTGGAGATTGTGCGCCGGAAAGAGTTTGGCGTGTATCTTGCGGAAAAACAGGGAGATGAGCAGGATGTCCTCCTGCCGAAAAAGCAGGTTCCCGAGGGCACAGAGATCGGGGACAGGCTGCGTGTATTTATCTACCGGGATTCCTCGGACCGCCTCATCGCGACTACCCAGGAGCCGAGGCTTCAGGTGGGCGAGACCGAACTTCTGGAGGTAAAGGAGGTATCGAGGATCGGCGCATTTCTGGATATGGGGCTGGAAAAAGACGTCCTTCTTCCTTTTAAGGAGCAGACCCATCCGGTCCGAAAAGGAGAGCACTGCCTGGTTACCCTCTATGTGGACAAGAGCGGCCGGCTGGCTGCCACCATGCGGGTTTATTCCCACATGCGCAGCGATTCCCCTTACAAGGAGGGAGACTGGGTGGAGGGCATCGCCTACGAAGTGAAGGAAGGGCTGGGAGCCTTTGTGGCGGTGGACAACCGCTATTACGGCCTGGTGCCTTCGAGAGAAATGTTTGGAACGGTGCGGGAAGGCGACCGCATCCGCGCCCGGGTAACCCAGGTGCGGGCGGACGGAAAGCTGGATTTAAGTCTCAGGGACAAGGCCTACCGGCAGATGGAGTCCGACAGCGAGCGGATTCTCAAGGTGATGGAGGAATTTGACGGCGTCCTTCCCTTCACGGACAAGGCGGATCCCCAGATTATCCTGCGGGAATTTCACATGAGCAAAAATGCATTTAAGCGTGCGGTGGGCCGCCTGCTGAAGGAGGGAAAAGTCCGGATTACGGAAAAGACCATCGAGCGGACGGAAGCCGGGAAAGGAGACAGCAAGGGTGCATGGAAAGACAAACGCAGCAGCTGAATATGGGATTATCGCGCTGGGAACGGCGATTATGGCTTTTGCCATCAAAAACATCTATGACCCGGTGAATATGGTTACGGGAGGCGTCTCGGGCCTGGCCATTATTTTTAAGGAGCTGTGGCGAGCTCCCCTGTGGCTCACCAACACCCTGGTAAACGTGCCCCTTTTCGGGGCCGCTTATTTTATCATGGGGTGGAAGTTTATCAAGAGAACCCTCTTTGCTACCGTTCTCCTCTCCGCTTTCCTCTATGTGCTTCCGGAGATCAATCTGACGGGCAGCGACATGCTGCTGTCCGCTCTCTTTGGAGGAATATTGAGCGGAATAGGGACCGGTCTTGTATTCTTAGGCGGCTGCACCACCGGGGGAACGGATATGCTGGCCGTTCTGATTCAGCGGGCCGTGCCCTATTATACGGTGGCGCAGGTGATGCAGGTGCTTGACGGGCTGATTGTGGCGGCCGGCGCCCTGGTGTTCGGCATCCCTGCGGCCCTTTACGCGCTGATCGCCATTTTCTGCCTTGGAAAGGTGACGGACGGCATCATCGAGGGCCTGAAATTTTCCAAGCAGGCGTACATTATTTCCGACCGGCACGAGGAGATTGCCCAGGCCATCATGAGCCGCATGGGAAGAGGGGTCACCAGCTTAGAGGCCCGGGGCATGTACTCCGGAAAGGAGAAGCAGGTGCTTTTCTGCGTGGTTTCCAAGAAAGAAATCGTGCAGCTTCGCCAAATCACAGCGGAATTTGACCCCAGGGCCTTTATGATTGTAAACGACGCCAGGGAGGTTTTTGGGGAGGGTTTTATTGAATAGTAACGAATAAATCCGTCATTTTGGCAAGAACTCGGAAAACTGCCGCAGATTAAACAAAAAGAAAAGAAAAATATTTGAAAAAGTTTGTGATATCCAGCATTTTTTTTTTTTGGTATTCAAATTAGCTAAATACAAAATTTGGATTTTGTGGAATAACAATATGGAATCTAAAACCGCTTTCAGGTATGATAAAAACAGTTACAAAAGTGCTAAGAAAGTGTTTTAGGAGGAAAAACAGAATGGCTAGTTTATCACTGAGAAATGTAACCAAGAAATACCCCAACGGCTTTGTGGCCGTTAAGGATTTCAACCTGGAAATCGAGGATAAAGAATTTATCATCTTCGTAGGACCTTCAGGATGCGGTAAGTCCACCACCCTTCGTATGATCGCAGGTCTGGAGGACATTTCTTCCGGCGAGCTGTACATCGACGGCAAGCTGATGAACGATGTGGAGCCCAAGGACAGGGATATCGCCATGGTATTCCAGAACTATGCTCTGTATCCTCATATGTCCGTATATGACAATATGGCCTTCGGTCTGAAGCTTCGCAAGACCCCCAAGGATGAGATTGACAGAAAGGTGCATGACGCAGCCAAGATTCTGGATCTGGAGCACCTGCTGGACCGTAAGCCCAAGGCTCTTTCCGGCGGCCAGAGACAGCGTGTGGCTATGGGACGTGCGATCGTTCGTAACCCCAAGGTGTTCCTGATGGACGAGCCTCTGTCAAACCTGGATGCAAAGCTGAGAGGCCAGATGCGTGTTGAGATTTCCAAGCTGCATCAGATACTGTAGACCACCATTATCTATGTTACCCATGACCAGACCGAGGCTATGACTCTGGGTACCAGAATCGTTGTTATGAAAGACGGCGTGGTACAGCAGGTAGGCAGCCCTCAGGGTCTGTACGACAATCCCTGCAACAAGTTCGTGGCAGGGTTCATCGGAACTCCCCAGATGAATATGATCGATGCTCAGGTCGGCAAGGCCGGCGAGGACGTCACCCTGACATTCGGCGGGCACACCCTGCATCTTCCTGCCGAGAAGGCGAAGAAGCTGGAGGATGCCGGCTATGTGGGCAAGGTTGTCACCGTGGGAATCCGTCCCGAGGATCTGCATGACGAGGAGGCATTCCTTGCGGCAAACCCGAAGAGCATCTTCGATGCCACCATCCGTGTATACGAGATGCTGGGTTCCGAGGTTCTTCTGTACTTTGATATCGAGGATACCAACTTTACCGCGAAGGTTAACCCCAGAACCACAGCCAGAACCGGCGATACCGTGAAGCTGGCTATGGATCTTGACAAGATACATATCTTTGACAAGGATACGGAGAATGTGATTCTGAACTAATCCGCACCATCCGTTCTGGTTGACAGGAAAAAGCAAGAGAGACTACAACTCTCTTGCTTTTTTTGGCAGTTTGCATTAAAATAGGAAAATAGGGATAGTAATAACTCCGAATACGTCAAAAAGGAGAGCACAGAATGATTTCAAATCAGATACTTCAGACTACGCTGGATGGATTAAAAGCCATAACGAGAATTGACTTAGGAATCTGCGATACGGAGGGCAAGGTGCTTGCATCCACCTTTACAGATGCGGAGGAGTCAGAGAGCTCGATTCTGGTGTTTGTGGATTCCCCGGCCGACAGCCAGGTGATTCAGGGCTATCAGTTTTTTAAAGTGTTTGACGAGCATCAGCTGGAATATATTCTCTTAGCAAAGGGAGCCAGCGACGATGTTTATATGGTAGGAAAGCTGGCGGCTTTCCAGATTCAGAACCTGCTTGTCGCGTACAAGGAGCGTTTTGACAAGGATAACTTTATCAAGAACCTGCTTCTTGACAATCTGCTTCTGGTGGATATCTACAACCGCGCGAAGAAGCTCCACATCGAGACGGATGTGAAGCGCGTGGTATTTATCATTGAGACGCAGAACGAGAAGGATTCCAACGTCTTAGAGACCGTGCGCAGTCTCTTTGCGGCAAAGACCAAGGACTTTATTACCGCTGTGGATGAGAAGAACATCATCCTGGTGAAGGAGGTCCGCCAGGGAGAGACCTATGCGGATTTGGATAAGACGGCCAACACAATTCTGGATATGATGAACACGGAGGCCATGACCAAGGTGCGCGTGGCTTACGGCACGGTCATCGGAGATATCAAGGAAGTGTCCCGCTCCTACAAGGAGGCTAAGATGGCCCTGGATGTGGGCAAGATTTTCTACGCAAATAAGAACGTGATTGCTTACAACAATCTGGGAATCGGGCGCCTGATCTATCAGCTTCCCATTCCTCTGTGCAAGATGTTTATCCGCGAGGTGTTTGACGGCAAGTCCCCGGACGAGTTCGACGAGGAGACGCTGGCCACCATCAACAAGTTCTTTGAGAACAGCCTGAACGTGTCCGAGACTTCCAGACAGCTCTATATTCACAGAAATACGCTGGTATACCGTCTGGACAAGCTGCAGAAGAGCACCGGACTTGACCTGCGCGTCTTTGAGGATGCCATCACGTTTAAGATTGCGCTGATGGTTGCGAAGTACATGAAGTACATGGAGAATATGGACTACTAGGAGCAAACCGGATGATAGAGTTCAGCCATGTGAGCAAATCTTATGGCGCCGGAAGCCGGGCGGTGAAGGATGTGAATCTGACCATTGATGACGGAGAGTTTGTCTTTGTGGTGGGCCGAAGCGGCTCCGGCAAGAGCACGCTGATCAAGATGCTTTTGAAGGAGGTCGAGCCCACCAAGGGACGCATCGTGGTGAACGATATGGATCTGGGGAAGATGCCGCGCCGGTTTGTCCCCAAGTACAGAAGGAGGCTGGGGGTTGTTTTTCAGGATTTCCGCCTCCTAAAAGATCTGACCGTATTTGAGAATGTGGCATTTGCCCAGCGGGTGATCGGGGTGCCGGGCCGGGTAATCCGCGAGACAGTTCCCGAGATGCTGCGCCTGGTAGGTCTG
>CALWBS010000260.1 GCA_944376135.1 uncultured Enterocloster sp. | reverse complement strand
GATTTTTGGGGCGGATGCTCTTTGCCGGCGAGGACGGCGTGAAGAAGGTGAAGGTGCTTTCCGGAGGCGAGAAGGTGCGCTGCATGCTCTCCAAGCTGATGATTTCCGGGGCAAATGTGCTGATGCTTGATGAGCCCACGGACCATCTGGACATGGAGTCCATCGACGCCCTAAACCGAGGCCTGATCAAGTTCCCGGGCGTACTGATTTTCTCCTCCAGAGATCATCAGATTGTGCAGACCACAGCCAACCGGATTATGGAGATTATCAATGGGAAATTGATTGATAAGATCACGACTTACGACGAATATCTGGAGAGCGACGCCATGGCCAGAAAGAGATTTACCTTTACCGTGGCGGAGAGCGACGAAGAAGACGATTAAACACAACTGCCCAGGACGGCAGGCAAGAGGGGTGTCCCGGGAGGCGGGATGCCCCTCTTTGAGTTTTGGGTGCCGATGTATGGGGATTTATAGGGAATGATACTGTGGGAGACATACTCGGCGTTTGCTAATGGTAATGGAGGAGTAATTATTCTTGGCGTGCAGGAAAATGAAGACGGGAGTTGGAAAGCAACAGGTTTTGGAATCGATGACGCCCGGACGAATGTACAGGGCAAGTGAAATAGCAAATATGCTTGAATTGAAAAGCAAAGATTTTAAAGAAATCCTTCATAGCAGACTGTGCAAAAAGCAGGGACTCCGAGGGAATCTCCTTGCCGCTGTGCTTCTTGCCGCCGCGCTCACAGCGGGCGGCTGCTCCCGGGCAGAAAACCCGACATCCGCACAAAGCGGTGACGCGGCAGGAGAATTTACGGGAGAGCAGACTGTTGCAGAGCCGGCTGCGGATGAATCATCCTCAGAATCCCCAAAGGCCCAGCGAATCGGCACCCCGGCGGATGCCTACATTCTGCCGGACAGTGCGGAGCACGTATATACCAGGGAGGAGCTCTCAGGCCTTGATGCAGAGGAGCTGCGCCTGGCCCGGAACGAAATTTACGCGGTCCATGGGAGAAAATTTGCCAGTCAGGACCTTCAAGAGTATTTTTCTTCCAAAGAGTGGTATAAAGGGGAAGTTGAGGCAGAGGCCTTTGATGCGGCCGTGCTGAATCAGACAGAGCTGGCGAACTTGAAGCTTCTGGTGCAGATGGAGGAGGAGAAAAAGGGCGGGCAGGTTCGGGCGCCGGCTATCAGTATTCGGGAATTTCCGGAGATTGATGGCTCCACGGCCACTCTTCCCCTATCGCATGCTTTGTACCGCCTGTGTACCGGGGCTGGGATACAGGAGGCAGAGGCGGCAGTATCCCACGGGAAGACCAGCAATGCCTGGATGAGCCTGATTAACCGGATAAAGACAGACACAGGAGCGGCCCAGGAGGCTTATGGTCCGAAGCTGGTCATTGCCTATGAGCCTGGTGAGGCTGTCAAGGCGGAGCTTGAGGCTCTGGGGGATCAGGTGGAGGTCAAAGCCATTGGCCGGGATGCCCTGGTATTTATGGCCAATCAGTCCAATCCGGTGCCGTCTCTTACTGCGGAGCAAATTGTGGGAATCTACAGCGGAACCATCGAAAACTGGAGGGAAATCGGAGGAGAGGACCAAAAGATTTTTGCCTTTCAGCGGCCGGAAAATTCCGGAAGCCAGAACCTGATGGAAAAGCTGGTGATGAAGGACATCCCCATGGAGGAGGCGCCCAAGGAATTTGTGATTCAGGAGATGGGAGAACTCCTTGAAGAAGTATCTGCCTATGACAATGAGGGAAATGCCCTGGGCTATTCCGTATATTTCTACGCCAACAATATGTATGAGCGGCCGGAGCTCAAATTTATGGCGGTAAATGGTGTGATGCCCGACCGGGATACCATACGGAATGGAAGCTATCCTTTTGTTAATGATTTTTATGCGGCCATTCCCGCGGATCTTGCGGCAGATGATCCTGCAAGAATTCTCTATGAGTGGCTCACCGGTGAGGACGGCCAGGGACTCATCAACGGACTGGGATACGTGGGTGTCGCTGACGTGAAAAAGGAGACCGGACTGGAGAGCGAGGCGGCATTTTCAGGGGAATTATCTCTTCCGGAAGGGAAGGTGCTTCTTGGCTCCGGAAGGTATCTCTTCGGAGAGAATGGGACGGCTGTTTTTGATAAAAATATGCGGCTTTTGGACTTTATCCGCTATATATCACCGGATGGAATCGATACCTTTAAAGAGGCGGATTATGAGGAGGCGCTGGTGCTGCAGGATACGCGCACCGGGCTCTTTGGAACCTATTCCCTGAAAGAAAAGCGATGGGTGGAGGAGCCCTCCCGGGAGACTTCCGGGATATCGGAGGAGAGCATCTATGCGCTGGCCTATTCCTTTGCAGGGGATCATCCGGATATTTTGTCGTCCTATGGATGCAGCCCTGAGGATGTGGAGGTATTTTACTCATCTGAGGCAGCGCCTCCGGTTATGCTGATACCTCAGGGGCAGATGGATCATTATTACACGGCGTTGGGCGAGTACATGTTTTCTTATGAGCGAAAACCCGTGAAGGAGGGAGAATACTTTTGGTGCGCTCCCTACCAGGTGGACAGTCAGGTGTCTTATCTCCAGGTCTTTGACGAAAATGGGACATATGTGTTACTCTATAATCAGGGGCAGCAGATAAAAAAACTGGAAAATGACGAGAGGGGCTGGATAACCACCGTAGGCCACTGGTTTTATACACGTTCCAGCGGCAATTATGTGTATATCTATAATGATAAGGACCAGATTTGTGGAAAATTTCTCACAAATCCAAATGATTAAATCAGTGAGTGTTTGAAAATTGCAAGGAGGAAATGACCTATGGAAAAAATTGCGAGCTTTACCATCAATCATATCAAACTGCAGCCCGGTGTGTACGTATCCCGGAAGGATAAAGTGGGGGAGGGTGTGGTGACCACCTTTGACCTGCGCATGACCTCTCCCAACGAGGAGCCGGTGATGAACACGGCTGAGGTTCACGCCATCGAGCATCTGGGGGCAACCTTCCTGCGCAATCATGCGGAGTATAAGGACAAGATTGTGTATTTCGGGCCCATGGGCTGCCGGACGGGATTCTATCTGCTTTTGGCAGGAGACTATGAGTCACGGGAAATTCTGCCTCTGGTGACGGAGATGTATGAATTCATTGCGGCCTACAAGGGGGAAATCCCCGGGGCTTCCCCCATGGACTGCGGAAATTATCTGGATATGAACCTCTCCATGGCAAATTACTGGGCAAAGCGGTATCTGGAGGTATTAAAGAATATTGACAGCTTCCCGCAGTCAAGGCTTACCTATCCGCAGTAGGGCGCGCATGGCTGCGGCAGCTCACAGCAAAAAGCAAGGAGAACGGAACAATGAGAAAACTGATTTCCTGGAACGTAAACGGCCTGCGGGCCTGTGTGGGAAAGGGATTTTTAGATTATTTTAAGGAGGCGGATGCGGACGTTTTCTGCATTCAGGAGAGTAAACTTCAGGAAGGGCAGATTTCCCTGGACCTGCCCGGCTGGCATCAATACTGGAATTATGCGGAGAAGAAGGGATATTCCGGGACGGCCATGTTCACAAAGGAGGAGCCCTTGTCCGTAGCCTACGGCATCGGAATGGAGGAGCACGACCATGAGGGCCGCGTGATTACCGCAGAATTTCCCGAGTACTATGTGATTACCTGCTACACGCCTAATTCCCAGGATGGCCTCGCCAGGCTGGATTACCGGATGGAGTGGGAGGACGCATTTTTGGCCTATTTAAAGGGGCTGGAAAAAAAGAAACCGGTGGTGTTCTGCGGAGATCTGAACGTGGCGCACAATGAGATTGACCTGAAAAATCCGAAGACAAACCGGAAAAATGCGGGCTTTACTGATGAAGAGCGCGGGAAATTTACGGCTCTTTTAGCGGCGGGCTTTATCGATACCTTCCGGTACTTCTATCCGGACAAGGAGGGAATTTATTCCTGGTGGTCCTACCGGTTCAAGGCTCGGGAGAAGAATGCGGGGTGGCGCATTGATTATTTCTGCGTATCCGAGTGTTTAAAGGACAGGCTGGTTTCCGCAGCTATCCACACCGAGGTGATGGGCTCGGACCACTGCCCGGTAGAGCTGATATTAAAATAAGATGCGCCGTCCGGAACCGTCGCGAAATGCGAAGGGCGGGTTTAAGCGCGGCAGAATAAGGCGTCAGGAGAGAGTGTATGGATCAGAAAATGGTTCGGAAATGGGAGAGAAAAGGGGAAATTGATGCGGCAAAGGGGCTGGCTCTCTTGTCCGTCGTGCTGGGACATGTGATTCTGCTGCATACCTTTCCCTCCAACTGGATTTTTACCTTTCACATGCCTGCCTTTTTCTTTTTGTCCGGCATGACCTTCCGGCCTGAGAAATACGACGGATTGCTGCCATTTCTGAAAGACAAGGCCAGAAAGCGTCTTTTCCCCTATCTGGGTATCACAGCCCTGGCCGTTTTTATCTGTATGCTGAGGCCGGCCTACCGGGCCCCTGTACTGAATGACGGTTGGAGGCATCAGCTCCTTTGGATTTTCTACTATACCCAGCCACAGAATCTCTATGTGGGCCAGCTCTGGTTCCTGGTGGCTTTGTTCTGGGCGGAGCTCATGGCCTGGATCTGGTTTCGGCTGGCGGGAAAGAGGCATTTTCTTGTGAAGTGCTACAGTGTCTTTCTTCTGGCCCTTCTGGCGGTTCGAATCCAGGAAATTAACCCCTATCTTCCGGTGGGAAACCGCCTGCCCTGGAAAATTGACTCTGCACTCTGTGCCTGCGTCTTTTTGATTGCGGGATACTGGGCAGCAAAAGGGAATCTTGTGGAGCGCATGCGTCCGACGGCTCTGGTGTTTATTCCGCTTTTTACGTATTTGAGCTTCTACTTCGGGCCCCGGCTGTTCGGGTATGTCAATATATGCGACTGCGTGTATGTGGGGGCGCCCTACTATTATGGGGCGGCCTTTCTGGGAACCGCCGCTCTGGTGCTGGCGGGAGATTTTCTCAAAAAGAGCCGCCTTCTCCAGTATATCGGCCGCCATTCCCTGCCGCTGTTTGCGGCCCAGACATTTGCCATTTATCTGGTGATTGAGGGGATCGCCAGGGTGACGGGCATCACCTAAACTCCTATATTTGACATGCCTGGAGAGAAGGCCTGCCTTCTCATTACCCTGGCGGCTCTCTTGCTTATGCTTGCGGGCCTTTGGCTATATTTGGAATGCAAAAAATGGATTTTCCAGCGGTTTTTGGGAAATGATGGAGGAAGAACCAATGAATTTGATTAACGTAGAGAATATCACAAAAGCATATACAGAGCGCAAATTGTTTGAACACGCATCCTTTTCGCTGCAGGAAGGCGAGAAGGTGGGGGTGATTGGAATTAACGGTACAGGAAAGACAACGCTCTTAAAAATGTTGGCCGGGCAGGAAGAACCGGACGAGGGAACCATCACTATGGCCAATCACGTGGTAATTCGGTATCTGCCCCAGCATCCAGAGTTTGACCCATCGATGGCAAGCCTGGAGTGTGTGCTGGCCGGCAATGTATCGGATGAGAATCGATGGACCATTGAGAGCGACGCAAAGGCTATGATGACCCGGCTGGGAATAAAAGATTTTAATCAGCCTGCAGGAGAGCTCTCCGGCGGGGAGCGGAAGCGTCTGGCCTTGATTTCCGTGCTCCTCTCGCCTGCGGATATTTTGCTGCTGGACGAGCCTACGAACCATCTGGATAACGAGATGGCGGACTGGCTGGAGGATTACCTGAAAAAGCGGAAGGGAGCGCTGATTATGGTAACCCATGACCGGTATTTCCTGGACAGCGTGACCAACCGGATTGTGGAGATTGACAAGGGCTCGATCTACAGTTATCAGACCAATTACTCCGGCTTTCTGGAGTTAAAGGCTCAGCGGGAGGAGATGGAGGCGGCAAGTGAGCGCAAGCGCCAGTCCATTCTCCGCGTGGAGCTGGAATGGATTCGCCGAGGTGCAAGGGCCCGTCCCACCAAGCAGAAAGCCCACATTCAGAGATATGAGGAATTGAGGGACAGACAGGCTCCGGTGCAGGATACCAAGGTGGAGCTCAGCTCCATCGCCACAAGGCTGGGAAAAACGACTGTAGAACTGGAGCATGTCTGCAAAAGCTATGGGGAAAGAAAGCTGATCGATGATTTTTCCTATATCTTTTTAAAGGGAGACAGAGTAGGAATTATCGGGTTAAACGGCTGCGGAAAGTCCACGCTGATGAAAATAATCGTCGGTATGATTCCTCCGGATTCCGGGCAAGTGATTGTGGGCCAGACGGTCAAGATGGGATACTATGCCCAGGAGATTGCCTCCCAGAAGCCGGAGGACGGGAGTCAGGCAGGTGATATTGACCTTTCCTATATGAATCCGGAGCAGAGGGTGATTGACTATGTGAAGGACACGGCGGAATACATCCGCACGGCGGATGGGTTGATTTCCGCTTCTGCTATGCTGGAACGGTTTTTATTTCCGCCGGAGAAGCAATATAGTCCTATTGGAAAGCTGTCAGGAGGGGAGAAAAAGCGATTGAATCTGCTGCGGGTGCTTGCCGGTTCACCTAACTTTTTGGCACTTGATGAGATCACCAACGACTTGGACATCGCGACTTTAGCAATTTTGGAGGATTATTTGGACCGCTACGAAGGGATTGTAGTTGCCATATCCCATGACCGTTATTTTCTGGACCGCACAATGAAGTGCATTTTTGCCTTTGAAGAAGGCGGCAAGCTGCGTCAATATGAGGGCGGATATACAGACTATGCAAATAGGAAAGCGGCAGAGGAGGAAGCGAAACAGGAAACGAAGTCAGAAAGCAGGATCAAGACAAATGCTCCTGCATCAGAAAAGGGGCAGCGTACCCGCGGGCCTCAGAAGCTGAAGTTTACCTACAAAGAACAAAAAGACTATGAGACGATAGAAGGAGATATAGCGGTTCTGGAAGAGAAAATAGCGGCACTGGAGAAAGATATAGAAGCCTCAGCCCATGATTTTGTCAAGCTGAATCAGCTCATGGCCGAGAAGGAGGAATTGGAGGCCGTTTTGGATGAAAAGATGGAACGGTGGATGTATCTGGAAGAGCTGGCGGCAAAAATTGCGGCACAATGAATTAGCAAATAGTTGTGCCGATTACATGGGTACTATCAGTGAGCCACTTTGTACACTGGTGGGATGCTTTGTGCAAAAATAGAATAAGAATTTGGATTTTAAGGATCTTTGAGATAATGAGCCCTCAAGATCCTTTTTTATTTGGGTGGAGACTTTTTGAGGTTAATTGAAAAGTTAAATGCAACATAGTCTGTTGCACTTAGAATTACATAAGGTAGGGGCCATGGGGTTGCATCTGTAACTTCATGGTTCCTTTTTATGCCATCTTCCAGTATAGTGGTTCCT
>CALWBS010000259.1 GCA_944376135.1 uncultured Enterocloster sp. | reverse complement strand
CCAGTTCCAGCGCGTTCACAGCCAGGCCCAGAGGGCCGAAGCGGACAAACAGGTTCAGCACTACCAGTACACACAGCACCCCAAAGAGGAAACGGCCAAGCTGGTCCATGCCATATCTGCCGATCATAAATCTTTGGAGCTTATCTCTGAATCGATTCATCTGCATCCATTCCTTTCCAGATAAACTATACTCGTATTCCAGTGGAAAAGCAATGGATGGCCGATTGATTTAATACAAATTTTAGCAATGGCTGCAGCCGCACGGACAGCAGTATCTTTACATCACAGCCGCTTCACCGCATCCATAGCTAGGAGGGAGCGCTCGCACTCCTCGGCCTGCAGGGTAATCTGCCAGCGGGGCTTCCCTTTATGTGCTCCGCCGCGTAGCTCAGCCCATTGGTCCGCTCATCCAGAAATGGCCGGTCAATCTGGTTCGGATCCCCCAGGAGGATGATTCTCGTCCCCCCTTCCCGCCCGTGTGATAATCCCCTTCACGATCACCAGAGGCGCTTTATCCGCTGTCTCCAGCAGGGTCTTCTTTACCGACTGATCTCCCCGCAGAATCAGGAACTGATTTTCCCAGAGGACGGGAGTGCTCCGTATGCCCTGGCTGTCCGTCTGATACAATTCTTCCAGAGGAATGCCCTTTTTCTTAAAATCCTTCAGGAGTCCTTCCGGCACATAAGCCTCGGCCCTCCCCGTGTACTGCTCCTCCCGGCCCGAAACCTGCTCCGTAGTAAAGTCCTCTGCCCGGATGCCGATAATCTGGGCCTTGATGCGCAGAAGGATGTCCTTGGTCACGAGGATTACCTAGCCCGGCTCCGAAACAGAAGGGCCGCTGTCCTTTTGGGCTGCCGCCTGATCGGCCAGTCCCCGGCAAACCTTCAAAATCCGGTTATCCATCTTGTCTTCCGGGAGATCCGGCGGAAGGGCCACATCCACAAAGTTCTTTTCCACCCGCAGGACGCCTCCCCCGTCTAAGGGGACCCCTGCGAGCAGATCGCCCTTGTGCCGGAGCTCCTCCAAAAGCCGGATGGCCTTTCTGGCATTGGCTCCCCTCTCCCCCTCTGACTTTTTCAGGTTATCCAGCTCCTCCAGCACCGCTACCGGCAGAACCACCTGGTTATCCTCAAAGCATTGGACGGCGTAGGGCGCCTGTATCAGGACATTGGTATCTACTACATACGTTTTAATCATCCCCGGGACTCCTTTTTCTGAAATATTTTGGATAATATCTATATTTTACAGAAAAATGTGCGGGAATGTTACCGGGTTCGTGTAAAGGGTTTGTAAAAATAGTGTGCGGATTTTCCCGCGGCTGCAGCAGTTTCTTAATCAAGAAATTTTCTCACAGCCCTCCCCTTGCCCCCTTCCCCATTCTGTGCTATATTCATAACATCGTTTCGAAACGTTGTTATGAATATGAGCGCCGCACTTTGCTCTCGGCTTTTTCATCGACTGGCCCAGAGCGTATCCGACCGGCTGCGCGGAAAGGATAAACTATGGCAAAATTGAGGGAGGGCGTGTCCGACCGGCTGCTTGACTGCGCCAGGGAAGAATTTCTTGCGAAAGGATATGAGGAGGCCTCCCTGCGGGAGATCGCCCAGAATGCCGGGACAAGCACCGGCTCCATCTATACCCGCTTTAAAGACAAGGCCGGACTCTTTGATGCCTTGGTGTCCCCCAGCGTGCAGGGGCTCCTGGCCTGGTTCCGGGGAGAGGAAGAAGCCTTCCGGCATCTTTCCTCCTGCGAGCAGGCTCTCCAGGCCTATACCTACGGCGAGAAGCGGTTTTCCCAGTTTGTGGATTATGTCTATGACCGCTTTGATGATTTCCGCCTGGTGCTCTGCTGCTCTCAGGGTTCCGGATACATGGATTTTATTGAGGAATTGGTGAAAACCGATATGGAATATACCCGCCGGTTTATCCAGGAGACAGGCAGCGATGCTTTTACGAGCGGACGTCTGGAAGATGACTTCATGCACATGCTCACAAGCGCTTTTTATTCAGGAATTTTTGAGACTGTGGTTCACAATATGTCCCGGCAGAAGGCCTATGGATATGTAGGTCGGCTCCGCCGCTTCTACATCTGCGGATGGAAGGATATTCTTCGAATTTCCCCATAGCAGTTCCGGACGGCGGAAGCTTACAGGCGGGAGAAAGGAGTATCGCAAATGTTTCGGTCATTTTTTCAAAATACACGCAGGCCTCAGGGTGCCTCGGGCCACCTCATGGCCAGGATGATGAACAGGGGACATGCCCGGCTGTCCCAGTGGGGCTTTTCCCACGTTTCTCCAAGCCCGACAGACTGCGCCCTGGATATTGGCTGCGGGGGCGGCGCCAATCTCGGCCGCCTTCTCGCCCTCTGCCCCCAGGGCCAGGTGACGGGCATGGATTACTCACCTGTGTGCGTGGAGGAATCGAAAAAGAATAATGCCCGGGCCGTGGAAGCCGGAAGATGCCGGGTCGTCCAGGGGGATGCCTCCGCCCTTCCCTTCGGCGAGGCGGAATTTGACCTGGTCACTGCCTTTGAGACCGTATACTTCTGGCCGGATCCCGCATCATCCTTCCGGCAGATTTACAAAAGCCTGCGCCCCGGTGGGACGTTTCTCATCTGCAATGAGGAAGCAAATCCGTCCAATGACCGATGGAGCAGGATGATTCAGGGAATGAAAATATATGGAAAAGAAGAGTTGGAATCATTTTTGAGGGACGCGGGATTTTCCCGGATAGAAACGGATACACTGGATAAGCAGGGCTGGCT
>CALWBS010000258.1 GCA_944376135.1 uncultured Enterocloster sp. | reverse complement strand
CTTAAATACACCGGTTTTCCGTTCAAACAAATTCGACAGTTCTTTATGGAAACTTCGCGGAAGCCGAAATGCTCGCTGCAGCAGTCCTTGGTTCCATCTGCGGCGGTAAGGCAAACCTCAATCTGATATAGATGGGGATGCTCAGTGTCCCACAAGAGAACCTGGGGCAGACGGTCCGTGCCTTCGGATCCTGCGCCTTCAAATACGCAGCTCCCCTTTGGATCCAGAATACGGACCGATATGCGGGCGTTATCCGATGCCTCCCCGCCGGTCTGAATGTGCCAGGAAAAGGTTCCGTCCATTTTTCCCTGGACAACAATATCCTCAATGTAAGTTTTCGGCGTGGTGTACAGGCAGACCGGACGCATGATTCCGCTGTAATTATAAAAATCGAAATTGGGCAGATTATGAACTTCCTCGGGCATTCCGGGGAAGGTCTGGTGGATCAGACGGCCTGCGGGAAGCGTGGTGTTGTCCACGATATTGTTCACGAAAACAGTCAGAAGGTTTGCGCCCTCCTGTACCTTATGCGTGATGTCAAATTCAAATGGAAGAAAGCCGCCCTTGTGTTCGCCCAGGAGAATTCCGTTTAAGTACACCTTTGCCTTATGGGTTACGCTTCCAAATCGAAGAACAAGGCGCCCTTCCTTCAAGGCTGGGCTGGCAATCAGCTTCCTTTGATAAACCATGTTGCCCACATGGTCTCTGAAATCCCGCCCTTGGTAAATGTCGTTGTAGGAAGAAGGGACCGGCATAGGAATCGGGGCATTAAGGGGCATGCCAGGAAGTGGTTCTTCATCTCCCTTCAGCAGCTTAAAATTCCATATTCCGTCCAGGCTGAATTTTATGCGTGTCTGTGTCATCTGTGGATATAACAT
Source organism: uncultured Enterocloster sp. (assembly GCA_944376135.1). Classification (GTDB taxonomy): domain Bacteria; phylum Bacillota; class Clostridia; order Lachnospirales; family Lachnospiraceae; genus Enterocloster. The sequence continues at coordinate 7,129 of CALWBS010000258.1, read as the reverse complement.
CATGCTCCTCCTGTTAATGAAGTCATTTTTAAGATGCGGCTGTATGAAACAGCAGCTTTAAAAAGAAGAGGGAGATTTTCATCCCCCTCTGAAAAAATCTACTGGCCACCTTTGTCTTTCATGAGCTGCGTTCCGTTGGTAATCAGGGAAGATATGGCGTTGTCAATGGTATCGGTTCCCAGGAGGAACTTGGAGCACTCATCTAACATCAGCTGGGACATTTCCTTATTGTAAGAAGGAACATTTTGGTATACCAGATCCTTCCATGCAGGGTTGTTCATTACCTTCTCAAGGGTCTCAACATCGATGTAGGTGGGATCCTCAATCTGCATGTTCATGAACTCCATCTTGTCGATTCCGGCCTCTGCGGATACGCTGATGCCACGGATTCTCATACCCTCAGTGGTGTAGAAGCGGATGAAATCATAGGCTTCCTTGGGGTGTTTAGAGTTCTTGCTTACAGAGTAGAAGTGAGACTCTGTGTAGGTGGTTCCGGGCTCCGCATCCTTCCATGCGGGAATAGGAGCAAAGGTGGTGGTGAACTCATGCGGATACTTATCCTGGTCGTCCAGCTCGGGAATGATGAAGTTTCCGATGGGAAGCATCGCGATCTCGCCCTTGAAGAACTTATCACGGTAGTTCATATTTAAGGACTTCACATCACCGTAGGATACGGAGGACTGGTCAACCTGCTCTAAGTCATAGCGGAACTGCAGCCAATCCTTGAAATCGGGGTCGTCGAAGTTCACGCCGGACATATCCTCTTTGAACATCGGGTTGTCCGGATAGGTGGACCACATGCCCATGTAATCGTAGTGATCCCAGGAGTGGAAGTAGGAACCGTAGATCTTGCTTGCGCCCTCGCCGGTAGTCATTGCTTTTGCGTACTCGCGGTAGTCGTCCCAGGTCCAGTCGAGAGAGGGAACCTCCAGACCGGCTGCATCCAGCATATCCTTGTTGATGAGGACAAACCAGGACTTCAGGTCGCCGGGGATGCCGTAAATCTTGTCATCCACCTTCTGGATAATGGAGTAGGCTTCTTCGGGAACTACACCCTCCTCAGCAAAATAGTCATCCAGAGCCAGATAGGTACCGGAGGCGGCTCTCTGCGCATGCTCAGGGAATGCGGATGTCATCAAAATATCCATCTCATCGCCGCCCATGGCCATTAAGTCAACCTTTTTGTAGTATTCGGTAGCTGTCATATCGCCATAATAATCGAACACTACATTGATGTTGGGATGCTCTTCCTTATAGGCTGCTGCTACCTGCTCATTCAGATCCTGGTAATCCGTCTGCCAGGAGAGAAAGCGCAGGGTGATTTCTTCGCCGCTGTCTGCCGATGACGCAGCGTCTCCTGCTGCCTCATTGCCTGCCGCCTGGGTATCGCCGGAGTCAGAGCTGGAACTGCTACCGCAGCCGGCCAGCACAGAAGCGGCTATCGCGGATGCCATAATTGCTACTAATAACTGCTTTTTTCTCATAAAGAACCTCCTTTAAAAAATGTTTATCCTTTTACTGCGCCAGTTGCGATTCCATCGACCACAAATCTCTGGCAGAGCAAGAATACAATTACTAAGGGTACGATTGCCGACACGGCTGCGGCCATAGTCAGCGCGTAGTAGCTTCCGGACTCGGATGCGAACTGCTTCATTCCAAGCTGGATGGTATACAAGTCTCGGTTGCTTAAAAATACCAGAGGATGCTGATAGTCGTTCCAGGTCCAGACAAATTTCAAAGTCGCCAATGTGGCCAGGGACGGCTTTACCATGGGAAGGATAATCTGGAAGAAAATCCGCAGGTGGCCCGCGCCGTCAATCTGTGCAGATTCAGAAAGAGAATCCGGTACTGCCATCATAGCCTGCCGCAGCAGGAATACGCCGTATACGCTGAATGCCAGCATGGCGATGAGACCTGCGTGGGTGTTGTAAAGTCCAAGCTGTCTGGTGATGATGAACTGGGAGACTATGGTTACCTGGGGTGGAATCATCATGGTAGCCAGGTAAGCCAGGAACAGAGTGTCTCTTCCTTTAAACTTGATTTTGGAGAAGCCGTAGGCTCCCAGAGCGGATACAAACACCTGGAAGAAAGTTGCCAGCACCGCTACTTTGATAGAGTTTAAATAGTACAGGCCAAAATTGTAGCGGCCGCCCCACACTTCCTTCATATTCTCTACCAAGTTCCAGCGCTTTGGAATCCACTCGATGGGGAAATTAAATACATCGGCCTCTACCTTACAGGCAGTGGAAATCATCCAAAGAAGGGGAACGAGCATGGTAATGCCGATAGCCCAGAAAATGATTGTCAAAATAATTTTGGATATATTAAACTTTTTTGTTGTATTCTTCATGCCTGCCCTCCTTCTCACTCATTGGTGAACTTGCTCTGCAGCTTCCACTGTACCAAGGTAACCGCAAAGACAAGTACGAACAGGGCCCAAGCAAGAGTATTGGCGTATCCCATGTCGAAGTATTCGAATGCGGTACGGTATACATAATAAGCCATAACAGAGCTGGAGCTTCCAGGACCGCCCTGGGTCAGCACACTAATCTGGTCGAACACCTTAAAGGAACCGATGATGCCCATGATGGCCAGGAAGAAGGTGGTCGGGGAGATAAGGGGGATTGTGATAGAGAAGAACTGACGGACAGTGGATGCGCCGTCAATGCTTGCTGCCTCATACACATCTTCGGAAATTCCCTTAAGACCTGCGAGGAATACGATTGCATAGTATCCTACCTGCTGCCATATGTAGATAATCATGATAGACGGCAGAGACCACTTGAAGTCTGTGAGCCAGCCCGGTGGATTCTCAATGCCGATGGCTCTTAAAAATGAGTTGATAGGGCCGTAGCTGGGCTGCAGGAGAACCATCCATACTGTACATACCGCTACCACGCTGGCGATGTAGGGAATGAAAATCAAGATGCGGACTACGCCGCCCCCCCAGATGTACTTATTGATAATGACGGCAAGTACAAGACCCAGTGCCAGAAGCGCGGGAACTGTTATCAGGGTAAAGACAATGTTGTTCCGGTAGGAGTTGATAAACCATTCATCCGTAAACAGACGGATGTAGTTTTCCAGCCCTGTGAACTTGATTGCTCCCCAGCCCTCCATAAAGTTCCACTTGGTGAAGCTCAGGAACAAAGAGATGATAACCGGGATCAGCGTAAAGATCAGAAATCCCAGAAAACTGGGAAATATAAACGCCAATCCTGTAAACAAATCTTTTAGTTCCCGCTTTGTTGCTTTTTTCTTCATTATTAACCTCCCTCATTTATATTTTTGTGAGAAATGCTCTTGCTTTTTTGCGGCCTCCCTTCTGCGAAAAAATGGTTTTTGAATATTTCGAATTTTTATATGTTCATTATATGATTGTTAATAGCGGTTGTCAAGCCATTATTAACAATTTATCCAAAAGAATCACGATTTATTATATACTTTTTTCGATAAAACATGGCATAAATGCGATATTATGTTCGATCGATCAGGATTTGGATGGTTTAGCTGAAAATTTATTGATTATTTATTGACATTCTGTTATAATGAGCAACAAATAAATGGGACTTAAGAACAAAAAATAAACATAAGGAGAAAAATATGTTCGTTTATGTGATTGATGTAGGTACTTCGAGTATGAGGGGAATTCTCTATAATGAAAGAGCGGAAGTACGCATGAAGCATTCGATCATCCGGAGACCTAAGTATTTGGGAAATGGGAGAGTGGAGGAAGACCCTGCGGACTGGAGGGACGGGCTTCTGATTCTTCTGAAGGTTCTGGCGGATTACTGTGATTCGGAAGGAATTGTGCCGGATGCGATTTCTTTGACGGCCCAGCGTTCCTCCGTAATTCCTCTGGACAAAGAGGGGGTTCCTCTTGCACCAGCCATCATGTGGCAGGATAAGCGGACCGTTATATATGAGGACGAATTGAAAAAATACAATGATATTATTTTTTTGAAAGCGGGTTCTCGAATTAATCCTGTTTTTTCCGCCTGTAAAATGATGTGGATAAAGGAGAATGAGCCGGATCTGTATGAGAAGGCATATAAGCTGGCTGTAATTCCGGATTATCTCTTTTGGCTCATGACGGGGAATTTTTATACGGACTATACATACGGAAGCCGTTCCCTTCTTATGAATCTGCGGGACTGCCGCTGGGACAAAGAGCTTTTGGAAATTTTCCGGGTAGATGAGGCGAAGCTGTGCAGTCTGGTGCCTCCGGGAAGTATTTTGGGAGAACTTCTTCCATCTCTAGCAACAGCGGTCGGACTTCCTGCCGGCATCCCAGTGATCAGTGCTGGAGGAGATCAGCAGTGTGCGGCGCTGGGACTTGGAATCCTTCATCGCGGGGAGGTGGAAATTACCACGGGCACAGGGGCGTTTCTGCTGGCCGGTATCGATGTTCTCCCATCCGAAATAAAGCCACATGTGATATGCAGTACTTCGGCAGTTCCCGGCCGGTATCTTCTAGAAAGCAGTGTTCTTACCTGCTGTTCGGCCTTTGATTGGTTTCTGCGCTCTTTTTATCCGCAGTGCGGTTCTTCTGATTACAGTATCATCAATCGGGAGGTGTCTGAAGCGGCGGGGACACCTATCATCGCCTTGCCGTATTTTCAAGGGAGGGCTACACCAGACTGGAACAGCCGGGCAGAGGCCTCCTTCCACCATGTTACTCTGGCTGCTTCCCGGGGTGAGTTCGCACGGGCAATTCTGGAGGGCATCTGCTATGAGATTAACAGCAATCTTTCGATTATCCGCAGCTATACCGGGGGAATCCGTGCGGTGCGTATCTGCGGCGGACTGACGAAGAATCCGGTGTTTCCGCAGATGGAAGCGGATATTTTGGGGGAGCCTGCATGTCTGTTCTCCAACGAGGAGGCCACTGCCCTGGGGGCGTGGATTCAAGGGGTCATGGCGCTGAAGGCCTTTACAGATTATCCGCATGCTTTCAGTGCTTCCCGGCAAAGCGACACTGCAAAGGTTTATATGCCGGATGAGAGATGGAAAGAATTTTATGAGAAGAAGCAGAAGGAGTTCGAGGAGCTGTACAGGAGAATGTACGCCTAATAAATATGAAGAAAAATGGAGATAGTTCAACCAGAGATTTTAGGTTTTGGAGAAACCTGAATCTCATGGGACCATCTCCGTTTTACTTTTTGCAATACTGATGTCCACCCTACTCCTTTACCTCCAGGGGAGCGGCTAAGATCGATACATTCTGGCGTTTCAAGGCGGACAAAACCCGGGGATCTGCTTCTTCGTCTGTGATGAGATGTGTGATCTGATTTAAGCTTGCAATCACAAAATTGTTCTGCGATCCGATTTTGGTGTGATCTGCCAAGATAACTTTCATTCCTTTGGTCTGTTCGATCATAAGGCTGTTGATCATAGTCTCTTGAAGAACTGCGGTGGTAATTTCGCCCAGCTCATTGATTCCGCTCACACCGATAAAGCATTTGTCCGCACGCAGCTTGCGCAGCATCTGAAGGGCAAAGTCTCCCACCATGGATTTCTTGTACTGATTGACCTCTCCGCCAGTTAAAACCAGCTCTACCAAGGGATCTGTCTCCATTTGAAGGGCCTTCCCGTTATTGGTGATTACCGTAACCCGCCGGCCTTTTAAATATTTGAGCAGTAAAAGGGCGGTGGAACTGCTGTTTAAAAAGAGTGTATCTCCCTCCGCCACCAGAGCGGCCGCCTCGCGAGCGATGCTCTCTTTCCAAGACTGGTTCTGGTCGCCGGAGTCCTGATCCGAGGGATCTTCGGCCAGGGCGCCCTCTACCAAAGAGGCGCCCCCGTAAAACCGCTCCACAATTCCCTCGGCCTGGAATTCATCCAGATCCCTGCGAATCGTGATGGGCGAGACATGCAGCGCCTTCGCCAGATCGTCGACCAGGACCTTTTTACTTTCATGAAGCTCTCTTAATATTTCTTGCTTTCTCTTGTAAATAACACCCTTCTTGTTCTTCATAGGATCCCCATATTCTGTTATTTTTCTTAAAGCCGGGTATCCCATCTCCCGCAGAACACGTTATCGTCACAGGTTCCCTTAAAGGGAGAAAGTCCTTGTACCTTTTCAATAGTTTGACGAATGACCTCCCGCGTGGGAGCATATGCGTTGATAAAGGTTTTTGCCATGGGAATATCCAAAAGGTGGTTGGTATAATTAAGAGAAATAAAGACGGTAGGAACCTCCTGCATATACCAGGGGATTTCTACGGAATGCCCGATGGACCAGCTGAGACGTACATTATTTTCCTGGGCATAACCTTTCATATTGATAAATACAAATACAGCGTCATATTTCTTTTTGAATTCTTCAACCTTTCCGATTACAACGGATTTCAGCTCTGTCTCCAGGCTGATTCCCTCTTTGAGAACCAGGTCATAGTAGCTCTCGTGCATATGCACATCGTATCCGGCCTTCTCTAACTCCTCCTTTACGGTCTCCTTTACAGGATCCGGGCGGTTTTTTCGGGAAATGGGCGGGCTGCTGATGACAAAGGCGCATACTCTTTTATGGGTTTTGGGAGAAATTGGCAGGACATGCTTCGTATCCTTCACCAGGGTAATACTTCTGTCAGCTGCCTTTTCTGCCAATTTCCGATGCTCTTCACACCCGATTGCTTTAAGTGCTTCTTTACTACTTATTAATGTACCATTTTTTTTCTTTTCATGCAACTTTAACGACGCTTTTAACCCCAAAATTCTCATTAAAGCGTCATTTAGACGCTCTTCGGTAATGATGCCACTCTTATAGCCTGCCATCATATATCCAAAGTCCTCTTCAATATCATTGAAGAAGAGGAACATATCGCAGCCGGCAGCGATGGCCCTCGGTACCTGCTGGTTCCGGGGCATGGCACAGGTCATGCCTGCCATGTGGGAGGCGTCCGTGAGAATCAGGCCATTGTAGCCCAGCCGGCCCCGCAGCAGGTCGGTGAGGAGTTCCGGCGACAGGGTGGCCGGCATAATATCTTCGTCCTTGATGCCGGGGCGCAGTCTGCGAGAATAAGCGGGCAGAGCGATATGGCCGGCCATAATGCTGCGGATGCCGTCATCAATCAATGTCTTGTAAACCTTTCCGAAGGTGGCATCCCACTCCTCGCAGCTGAAGGTATTG
>CALWBS010000257.1 GCA_944376135.1 uncultured Enterocloster sp. | reverse complement strand
CTCGCCATCGTCCGTCCTCACCTGAATTAGCACCTCATCAATGCCAAAAATGCAGGGCCCTCCCACAACACCCGTGGGCTCTCCCGCCTCCAGGCGGGCCTCCAGATCTGCCAGATTCGTGGTCAGCCAGGGAAATTCCCATACTTCCCTGTACCGGTTCCCTGCAAGCTTCGGGATCATGGCAGCAATGTTTTCATAATCCGTCACCATAGCGCGGTTTTTGTATTCCAGAAAAATGCGCTCCGAAGGATCTCCTCCATATCTTCGGACTGCCTCCCGGAATGCAGCCTTTTGAAACCATTCCAGCGCTTCCCGCACGCCTCTTCTCCCGGCTTTTAACATCTCCAGCTGATACTTTTTTTCCTGGCCCTTCTCCTCTTTCTTGATGCGAACCATTCTCTGATTGCTCTCCTCCATAACCTCCTGCAGAAGAGGTATCGTATTTTTTTCTTCCTCCTCGCGCAGAAGACGACAGAACGCGGATATCTCAGCAAAGTTCTTTCCCTGCTCCAGCCCCCATTCACACGTAAAAAAGTCCCCCGCTGTCAAGGGATAGTCCAAAATCGCATCCCGCATTCCACTGTACACGGTCTGTTCCGGATCCGTCCCCCGGGTCTCCAGCAGTCTTCTTATGGTGGTCAGCATGCTCTATGTATCCTCCATATCAATATATCTCCATGTATTCCTGCCATGTTTCCTCTTCGTTCAGGCATCCGTCGCAGCGCAGCAGATAAAAGGACGCTGCTCGGTCCGCTGCGTCCAGCTTCAGCACTTCCACAAAATGCTGTCTGGCCTCTGCCAGCCGCCCATCCCAAAACAGTTCCACACCCTTTTCAAATACAATCCGTGTCCTGCGCTTCTTGTTGCGTATCTCCACCTTATCCCCGTCAAACACATCGCAGATCACAGCTGTGGTTCCCAGGGAGCGAATATATATTTTTCCGAGAATCCGGCTGTTGAAGCGGGATGCCCCTTCCCCCATAGAGTCCAGAAGGTCTTTGGCTACAACAATTTTGGCATAATAGCGGTGCCCAATCGAACGCAGAAATCCGGCAAACTCCTTTGCCTCGGACAGAAGAAGGATCGTCATCCGCTCTTCATGCCCCACCACGCCGATCATCACGGTTCCCATTGTGAGCCCCGCAGCCACAGTGGCGTACTCCTCATCTCCTATGGCGTTTATCTCCTCGCACACCGAGACCGCGGCCGTCAGGGCCTGCTCATAAGCCTCCGGAAACAGAGCGCTGATCCCGCCCCCCTCGAAACTGTCAACCATGCCTCCCCGGCCGTAGATAATGGGAAGCACGCAGCCCAGCATGCGGTTGATAGAGGCAAATACCTCTTCCGTCTTTTTGTTGTGGACTACACCGGAAAAATCCGCCTTATTTACATCCAGAATCACGGCAGAAAAATACTGCTGCGCTCCCACCTCCAGCTCCGAATAGCTCTTCACCTTGAGAAGCTTTAACAGTTCCTTGGGAATCATCCACTCAAAAATCCCATCGGATTCCCGGGCCGCAGCTGCTTCTCGCGCCGCCTCCTCCCGATCCTCCCCGCTGTCTTCGCGCCCGCGCCGGCGAAGCCGCAGCCAGAGAGCCGCACACACAGCCAGAACAATGAGAAAGAGCACCCATATCTGAAGATTTCCTATCGTCTCCATATCCTTTCTCCCCCTTTTTACGGTATCTGCACCGTCATAACGGACGGCGTGGTGATCTGAATAACCCCTCCCCAGTTGCACACAAGTGTGGAGCTGTTGTTCAGGGCCGGATATCCGCCCACCAGCACCGTGGGGCTTCCCGGCGTCCACGGTGCTGCGAATACCGGCACGCATGGCATGGGGGTCAGCACCCCCAGAGCCGCCGCAGTGGCTGCTGCCACTTGGGGATTCGCCAAGCTGCTGCACATTCCAAAAGATGGTATATTTACAAAAGGCTTATTGTCCATAATTGTAGCTATCGGCGTCGAGCTCATGACCTTGCAGGCCGGCAGGACAGTCAAGACACCCGGGGCAGCCCCAAAAGGGCACTGAATCATGGAGTTGCCGCACACACACATTCCCATCTCTATTCCTCCTCATGCATAAGATTTACTCTGCCAACCGCGCCTTTTTCCAGGGATATCTCCCGCTGCACCATTTCCCTCCCCAGCGCCTGACAGCAAAAGACGGCCGAAGCCTTGTTCAGCCTGTAAATTGGCAGGAAAAAATTTCCTCTCTCATCTGTCTCAGCTTCATAGATGGGGTAGAGCGTGGTTCCAATCTTTTTATACTCATGCGCCAGCGGGCACTCCAGAATATAGGTTCCCTCTTCCTCTTTGGACAGGACGCGGAATGTCTCCCCTTCCGGACTGCCCTTCCCCTCGATTCGCAGCATTTTTCCCTCCAGCTGCAGATCTGCGGGGTGGTAAATGGAAATGCTTCTGCTCCCCTTATAATCATAAAGGAGTTTCAAGCCTTTTGCCCCTTCCCGGCTGAACAGAAGAATTCGGCTGCCGGGCTCTGCCCGCCCTTCCACGCAGGTGGTCCCGGCAGGCAGACGGTAGCTTCGTCCGGGTGTCAGCCGCACCTTCCGCATTGCGTAAGGTTCTCCCTCCTGCGGAAGATCCGTCTCAAAAATTTTCGGCTCATACATCCCATGCCGAATCCGAACCACTGCCCTCTCCCCGGTCAAGTTCGTAAACACATAGTAGCCCTCAGATTTGCGCACCGGGGCCGGGGCTCCCTCAATCCAGACCCGCGCCGCGCCCGTGATCACTTTATCTGTCATATCGTCAATCAGCATGACCACCAGGGATACTCTTCTGCTCCAGCTGTCTGCCATCTTAAGCACCGCCCTCCTGTTTATCTTCTCATCTGCCTCGGAACGCTCCGGGCACTTTAGCTGTTTTTCTTTTCCTCAGCCGCAAATTCCGCACGCACAACCCGGGCCGCTCTCTTGAGCCTGGTCGACTCCATCTCTACTGGATATACCCGGTAAAACAGAGAGAGCTTGTAGGGCACCTCAGGAAAGGTCCAGAGCTTCAGTTTTTCCTCGCTCTCCAGCTTGAGAAGCTCCAGGCGCACCGGGTACGTCATTCCCTTGCCCCCCTCTCCCAGATATTCCTCATCCAGCACCGGACTGTCCATAAATGTCTGCATTACCTTTCCTATCATCCGCTGCTCTTCGGATGCCCGGAATTTAATGTCGCTGGAAGAATAGGCCGTGATCATATAGTAAAGGCTTAGGAACTTGGAAGGGTAGCGCTGGGCGGACTCTCCCGCCGGGCGCATGCCCCCTCCCGTCACCTCCTCGCTCTCCCGTATCTCATACAGATACAGACCCAGGGACATATCCCCCCGGTCCGCAGGGGAGCACAGGCCAATCCCATCGGGATTCGCGATAAGCTCCGGAACCATCTGGGACCGGAGAAGCTTCACCAGTCCGTTTCCCACATCCGCTATAATAGAAAAATTTGCCATAAACCGCTCCTTCAATGCTGTCTTTTGCCTGTTTCTCAAGCCGCGCCGGGGGCTTCCGTCTGCTGGACAGATGCCTGCGCGCCGGGGCCGCCTTCTGCTCCCGCGGATGTCCCGCCGGAAGGTCCCGCGGATGTCCCGCCCGAACTTTCATCCTCAGTCCCTTCGGATACCGCTCCGGGTCCGGCTGCCTCCGGGCCTTCTGCGGCCGGGCCGCTCTCCTCGGTCTCTTCCGCAGAAGCCTCCTCCTCTGTCCCGGAACCTCCCGACGCCTCTAACTCCTCCTTGGACACCAGCAGCTCTCCCAGGTGGAAGGTTCCCTGGCTCACAATTTTTCCAGTAGCCGCGTCATAGAGCACACCCGTTCCCTCGTACTGCCCTCTCTGGAAGCTTCCCTCGTAAATCATAACACCGCTGGCATCATAGAGCTTTCCCTCGCCCTGGTACTGTCCCTCAAAGAACGCTCCCTCATATTGAATATTGCCCGTATCCGGGAAATATGCCGTACCCTCCCCGTCATAAAGCCCGTCCAGGAAAGTGCCTTTATAGATCATCACGCCCGTCTCCGGATCATAGGCGCTTCCATCCCCGGAATACACGCCCTCCTCAAACATTCCCTCATAGAGCAGGCGGCCCTGCGCGTCATAGAGTTTACCCTCGCCGCTGTAAATTCCTGCGGAAAAATTTCCGTCGTAGACCAGAATCTCATTCTCATAGAGGCAGCCCTCTCCCTCGTAGAGACCTTTCAGGAAATTCCCCGCATAGATCACCGCGCCGCCCGCATCATACAAGGTTCCTTCTCCGCTGTAATCCCCTGCTGTAAATTCTCCCTCATAGATCGGCATGCCGTCCGCACCATAGAGCGTTCCCGTGCCGTTATACAGGCCGTCTGCAAATGCTCCCTCATAGAGCAGGGACGCATCCTCCCGGTAGAGGCTTCCGCTTCCGCTGTACTTGCCTCCGGAAAATTCTCCTTCATAGAGGGCATTTCCATTTTCCCCATAAAGGGTTCCCTCCCCCTCATACATTCCCTGAGACACCTGGCCGTCATAGAGTACGCTTCCGTCCGCGTTGAACAGGACCGTGCTCCCGTTCACAAGAGAATCTCCCTGGAACTGACCGCTCTCCCGCACGCTCCCGTCCACGTAGGCCTTTCCCTCGCCCTGGCGCATTCCCTGGGAGAACAGTCCTTCATAGACCAGGATCCCGGCCTCGTCATAGAGCTTTCCCGCTCCCTCGTACTGCCCCTGGGAGAAGGCCCCCGTGTACTGAACCGTACCGTCCTCATAATAGAGCGTGCCATTTCCTTCGTAGACGCCCTGGGCAAAGCTCCCCTCATACATAAGCGCTCCGCTCTCGTAGTAAAGCTTTCCGCTTCCATCATACAAATTCAGGAGAAATCCTCCCTGGTACTTCACCTGGCCGTCAGGGTAATACAGCTCCCCCTGTCCGGAATACATGCCCATCTGAAAACCACCCCTATACAGAAGATTCCCCTCATAATCATAGAGCGTCCCATCCCCTTCAATCTGGCCGTCGGTCAGACGGCCCACGAAGAGAACCTGCCGATTCTCGTAACTGTCCAAAAGCCGCACTTTTCCGGTATACCCCTGCATCTCCTCCGTATTAATCACCATGGTCTTCTCAAAAAACCGCGCCTGCAGAAAAGGCACACCCACCCGCACCATAAACACAATGAAGAGAATCAAAACCAGGCTGGCCACAAAAACCAGCTTTTTAGCCACATAATGTTCTCCGATGAGAAAATACTGCTTCAGCGACCTGGGTTTCTCGGCGATTTCCTTTACCTCGCCCTTGATATCCTCCGAAACTCTTCCCACAATATTGGTAGGGCTGATGGCGCGGAGAATTTGCCGGTATATCATCTGTACCGGCGCCACAAAAATCCGCTTTACCTTTTTTATCAAAAGGGTAAAGGCCCTTCCCAGATCAAAATTTCCTGAAAATCTCATCTCAAAATCTCCTCATCACAGGATGTTCAATGTCCCAATCTGATTCATCAGCTGCATGGACGCCGCGGGTTCGGAAGCCGTGCGGATGGTCCATATCATATAAACCAAGGCTGCTATCAGGAGAACCAAGGCAATCAATTTCTTCAGCGGCTTAAAAATCTTTTTCAGCCGATCCCAAAACCGGAAAATCCAGGTCTTCGGCATGGCAAGTTCCTCCGGCGGAAGAGCCAGAAGCTGCTCTCTGACCTCCTCAAACCGCCGGTACAGTTCCATATAGTCCTCAAAAAGAGACTGGGTAAGCTCCTCCAGAAATTCCTCCAGGGGAGAAACTGTCTTTTTTCGCAGCTCCTCCTCAAAAATCCATGCAAGGAGGCCGGCAAAAACCTCCTGCACCTCCTTCATGCCGAAGTCTTTCCCCCGTTCTGCTCCCGCCGTGTCGTAGAAAAAGGATACATCCAGGCTGCGCTTCACCCGGATGGCCTCCTTTTTTAAACAGCGGCATGCAAAATAGCAGGGCATACCCTGGAGAATGATGCGCTCCAGAATATTTTTCACAATAGCAAGGCGTTCGGGAAGACCCGTGTACTCCCCGGAAAGCTTTTTTTGAAGTTCCTCCCCCTGAGGATAGGCAAACACCAAAAGCAAGGTCTCCCCGTCCACTGCGCACTCCGCAAAATCTGTGAACGCCCGATTTTCGGCCTGCTCATAGAAGAAACCCACGCAGTCCCTAATAAGTGCCGGATCCGTGAGGCGCACCATAAGGTACCGCTTATGATCTTCCTCGTTTTCACACAGGCTGATCTCCCGCCGCGGTTCCCGTCCGATATATCCTATAATCAGATATGTATTCCTTGAAGTCCGTACAATCATTCCTTACCTCTGTCACGGACCACCACAAAGATAGACGCCTTCACCTCCGGGTAGGCGGCGCTTTTCGCCGTTACCTCGTACACGCCCGGCGTATTGGGCGCCGTGTAATTACCTGCAGCGTCAATAAAGCCGCCGCCCTCCTTCACGCTCCACAAAACCCTCTTGTCCGCCATATTGACACAGCTGGCCTCCAGAAAAAAGCTCTCCCGAAGCCCCAGCTCCAAAAGTCCGGGCTTGATGAAAATCCGCTTCTCCGCCTTGTCATCCCTGTCCTCATTCAAATCTTTAAAGGCTGTCCAGCGCACCAAAAGCTTTCCCTCCATCACAGTCTCCAGAAGGCGGATTCCGATCTCAAAACTCCCTCTATCCTCATACGTGCGCACCGCTGTCTCAACCCGGAATTTCTGCTCCGCAAATACCTCAGGGGATCCGTAGGTGACACAGCCGTCCTCCTCCATCAGACCCGTCTGGATTGTCACACGGCCAAAGCCGAGTCCATGAAAAATCTCGCCTGAGTAAAGTCTGATCCCCCTCTGTCCTCCCTGGCTTAAATCAAATTCCGCGATGCCGGTCTTTATCCGGACACCGCCGGAAGCGGTCCCGCTGCCCCCGGCTTTGTTCGCTCCGGCCCCATCGCCGGAGAGCTGCCGACGCCCCTCTCCATCCCGAATCAGCATCTGAATCAGGGCCGCATTGAGGTAGTTGCTGGCTACCCGCTGTCCGTAGGGGAGGTTCTCCACATGGTCAATAATGTAGGAATCCCCTGCCTTTACCATGTAGATCTTTCCCAGATAAATGGCTTCCCCCGCCGCCGCCGCTGTCTGCCGTTCCATGGCGGTCCGGTAATACCGGCGGATCAGCTCCTGGCGCACATCCAGATCTGTGAGAAGAACCGACGCCTTTGCCTTCGCTGTGGCCTCCACAGGCTTTTTGGCCGCATACAGGCGGAAGCTCCCCTCACTCAAGGATGCGCCGGCATCAGCCCCTGCAGCCTGAACTGCCTGCAGAGTATAAGTCAGCGTGTACTTCCCTGTCTTCTCAAACATCATCTCGTCAAACGAAACCGTGAGCTGCGGCTTGCCCTCCCAGGTCAGATGATCCAAATCCAGGGTATAAGAGAAAGAAATGTACTGCTGCCCCAGATTTTCTACCTCGATGGAGATCTCCACTTCATCCCCGCACCGGGCGTACCTGGGGAACGTCTGAATGATGGTGACTCCCTGGTCCCCATAAATCTCCTGGCTCTCTTGATACAGAGATTCATAGGACAGATTTATCTCCTCCGGACGACGGTTTGTCAGATACAGGCGGTATCCCTCCCGCACCCGGCTGTTCTGCACGCTTCCCTCTGAAGCCGCGCCCGCGCTGCCCGCGATATTGTGAACCGGACTGGTCTCCTGTTCGTCATAGGCAAGACACAGATACACGCAGCCGTCGGGCATGTCCTCACAGTCCTCAAAGCCGTCCAGCAGAGACAGCTTGCGGACCACCGGCAGATCGATGGCAATCTCCCGACCCCAGGCATCCAAGGCACAGCCTGTCTCCACAGAGATGGTCCTCTCATCCACCATCACCACATGCATCCCCGCAATCACACCAAAACCGCAGACAAACTGGTTGATCATACGCCGCTTGTCGTTGTAATATTTCTGCTCCAGCTCAAAATCATCTACAGAGAGCAGCTTTCCGTAAAAATACCGGTTTCTTTCAAAAGGAAATATTGTCGAGTTCTTCATTTGCGGTATCCTCCCATAATTATGATTCGGGGTCAAAAGTTTCTCGCCCCTGCAGGCCGTCCGTCTCCCCCAGGGCCGAGAACGACACCATGGACAATCCGTCCAATTTCACATCCCTGTACGCCCCAAAGGCGCTGTTGATTCCCATATAGGTATGACCTCCCAGATACATATAAGGCTCTAAAATCACAAGATCCGCCTCCACCTGGGCAGGTTTCATCTCCTCAATCACCCGCAGAAGCGAATGGTATGCCTCTTGGGTGGGCACATATTTTTTCTCCATGATAATAGAGATCACATCCGCGCTGGAACCATAAAGCCTTGTCAGATCCCTTCGGCTACCCTCACTGTCCATATAAGGTTCCAGCTGATGATGTTCTACGATATAGGCCTCGCCTCCCGTATACAGCCGTATCATCCTCCGGATGCCCTCTCGCGTTCCCCGTATTTTGTACAGGCTGACCGCCTGTTTTAAAAGCTGGCGCAGCTGCTCACCGTTCCACATATGGCTGCCCGCAATGTCCAGCCAGCCGGCCAGCCAAACCAGATACTCGCTCTGTGTCCTGTCCACATCCAAAAGCCCCGGAATTCCCCTTATGCGCTCATTCATAGACTCATACAGGGACTGGAATACCGCCAGATACCGCTCTAAAAACCGATCTTTGTCGGAGGACTGGTAGACTTCGGGCAGATAGCTGATCCAGGACTGCTTGGGGAAATAAATCTGAAAATTCCCCAGTTTGGGCGGCGGGCTTCCTTGGGCATATATCTCTGCGGCAATCCACAAAAATCTTCCCCTAACCTCAAAGAGCAGCATATCAGAAAATCCGGAAGCGCGCTTTTTCACAAAACTTTCCATCCGCGCTATTTTCTCCTCAAAAGAGAAGCTCTCATCCGCCAGAAGGGCCGGCACATCCATACCTCCCCCGGGCAGGGCCAGATCATCAGCGGCAAATACCGTAATCTGATAAGGAGATCCTCCGCCGCCGATGGTTTCAAATACCAGGCGATGCCACTGGGTATCCTCCTCCCTGCTGTCGAGAATTCGGGAGATAAAGCCGCTGCGCCCCGTTCTGTCCGAGAGATCCGCCCATATACCCGCATGATCGTACCGCATATGGGACATAACGCCGCCCTCATAGTCACGAGCTTTATTAAAAATAAAATATTTCAGCTTCTGCCTCATTCTGACTCCTTTCAGCCCACACTGAACATGCAGCGGGCATCTTTAAGGCGGGGGACCGCGTTAGGTGCAAGCCGCAGAGAACCGTCCTTCTCCCTGGTCACCCCGCTTCCCCTCGCGTCCATGTTCAGGGAATTTATGCGGTCCACACAGGGAAGCATATCGATTCGCCCGTAAAGCTCCCCGTACTCTGCCACGGCGCCGAACTCCCCCCGAATTTCCTCAAAATATGACTCCACCGTCTGTCTCACCCGCTCCCTCCCGTCGCTGAAATAGGGCATGAGAACCACGTCCGCGTAAACCTCAAAGGACACATATTGGGGCGGCAGGAGGACAAACTGTCTGCCCGCCATCCGACGCGGTTCCATCCAAGCCAGAATATTTTTCCGGTAACAGTCTGTAAGTCCCTTTTCTCCCACAGCGGAAAAGGGATTGATCACGATGTATATCTTTCCGTCTTCCGCTTTCTTCCGTATCTGCGCCATCTGCTCCCTGGGAATCACACGGCAGTTTTCCAGCATAAGCCCCGGCGTCTCCATCACGCAGCGCTCAATGTCCTCTCTGCTCACCGCGGTAAAGGGATGCTTCAGTTCCCTCTTTGCCCGAAGAAAACTCTCCTCCAAGCTCTCCTCATCCCTTCCTCCGCCGCAGTCCTCCGGGTTAAAAACCGGCACATCCTGCGGCTCCATGCCGTCAAACCGGTCAATGGC
>CALWBS010000256.1 GCA_944376135.1 uncultured Enterocloster sp. | reverse complement strand
AGGTAACCGCCTTGCAGGGCGTCCGGTAATTGGACGGTGCGTAGCAGATGCCAGTGGCCGGTGTGCTGGAGTGAATAATCTGTCCGCCGCCCACATAGATACCCACATGATTAATATAATTGCCGCTGGCGTAAAACAGAAGATCGCCCGGCTGTACATCGCTGACTGGAATTTCTCTTCCCAGAGCCGCCTGATCCCTGGATGTACGGCCTGTACTGATTCCAAAATGCGCAAATACACTCATAACAAATCCGGAGCAGTCCGCCCCATTTGTCAGACTGGTGCCGCCATATACATAGGGATTGCCCAAGAACTGCTTTGCATAGGCAACAATCGCGTTTCTGGTGGCAGATGTAACCGCTGAAGAGCTTCCGGAACCCGAATCGGAACCAGGACCGGCCGGGCTCTTCTGGGTTTCCGCCTGGGTAGTTGCCGCAGTCTCCCGCTCGGTCTCCGGCGCAGCCGCTGTCGTGGCGCTGTCGCTCTCCGGATTGGCCTCGATTACCTGCGGTCTGGTCTCCGCAGCTGCCGTTGTTGTCTCCGCCTTCGATGTCTCCGCGGCCTTAGAAGTCTCTGTCTCTTTGGCAGTGGTTGCCTGGGTGGTCTTCTTCGCCGCCTCTTTTGCCCTTTCAAGCTCTTCTAATGCTTCCTCGGCCTCCTGGCGGCGTTTCTCCGCATCGGCCTCCGCTTCCTTCTCCTCCTCTAGGGAAACCGCTTCCTTGAAGGAAACCTCGGTCTTCATATAATCCTTAAACACATATCCCACCAGATCCGTGTCTACCGCAACCTTGAGGAAATCTCCCTCTTCTCCCACAATTGTATACTGCGCTCCCTCTGCCAGAAGCGTGAGGGTTTTGCTGGTGAGATCCGGGCTCTCCCTGAGGCGCAGGCTGGGCGTGTCCACCACCGTACCATAGGTGGTGCCCACCTCCCTGGCTCTGGTCTCTGCCTGCTCTCCGGTGACAAAATATTCGGCCTTAATATAGCCTGTCACTGACCCAGACTGAATCTTATACCACTTGCCGCCCTCTCCATCTACCGTCTCCAGAATCGTGGCCGCGCAGTCATTGTAAATTTTTCCTACCACGGCACTGCCCGTGTTCGCCTCTGTGCGGATATTCACAGTTCCGCTTATGTTGGACACCGCCACATTGTCATACGCCGATGCGCGAGAGGTCTGGGGCTGCGTCTGAGCAGCTGCGCTTGCTGCGGCTGTCTGAGCGGCTGCAGAAGCTGCGCTTTCATTGGCTGTTTCCTGGGCTTCCATCTCGGAATACGCTTCCGCCAACTTCTTTTCCGGCTCCTCATTTCCCGCATAATAATTATTCATCGCCACAGAAATTCCCGCCAGAGAAGAACCCGTCTCCAGATTGGTGGATGCCAAAGCCGTAAAAGCGGAGAAGCCACTGCACAGAGCACTGAGGATCAGTATATTTCTCCATATTTTCATCCGTATCCCGCTCCTTTAATGCTCTGTCAGATACCGCTCCGCACTTGTCACCGCATTTGCCCCGTCGGCAGCCGCTGTGATAATCTGACGCAGCTGCTTGGTGCGGACATCGCCAGCTGCAAAAATTCCCGGCGCAGAAGTAACTCCATCCTCTCCCGCTTTGATATAGCCGTGGTCCATCTCGGCCAGTCCCTCAAAGGCCCCGCTCTCCGGCGTGATGCCCACCGCGATAAATACGCCCTGAACTGCAAGCTCTGTCTTATCCCCGGTCTTTACATTGGAAATCGAAAGGCTCTCCACCTTTCCGTCGCCGTGAATGGCATCCGCCACGCTGTCCCAGAGAATTTCCACATTCTCCAGAGCCATAAGGCTCTCCTGCAGGCTCTTCGCCGCCCGCAGGGCATCTCTTCTGTGAATCAGATACACCTTGCTGCACATCCGCGCCAGGAAAATGGCATCCTCCACAGCCACATCACCGCCGCCCACAACCGCCGTCACCTTGTTGCGGAAAAATGCCCCGTCACAGGTAGCACAGTAGGACACGCCCATGCCGGCAAACGCCTCCTCGCCAGGAATTCCCAGCTTCCTGTGGACCGCTCCCGTTGCGAGAATCAGAGTCTTCGCCTCATACGTACCGCTGACGCAGACCACGCGCTTAATTTTGCCCGGGCCTTCGTCTTCCACCTTCATCACCTGGTCTTCCTTAAATTGTGCCCCCAGCTTATCCGCGTGCTCCCGGAGCTTCAGGCCCAAGTCGTAGCCTCCGATTCCCGGAAGCCCCGGATAGTTGTCCACCTCGTACGTGGTCAGCACCTGGCCGCCGCTAACCATTGCCTTTTCAATCACAAGTGTGTCCAGACGCGCTCTCTGGGCATATATGGCAGCTCCGAGACCTGCCGGTCCGGAGCCGATTATAATCAGATCATATACATGTGCCATAATCAATTTCCTTTTCCCATTTCCCTGTCAACATTTACTTGGCTATTATAACATAATTATTAACTATATTACAATTTAATTTCTTACAATTCTCTGTACTTGTCCCGGGAATGTGATAAAATAGAGGCAGAAAGGATGTGTTTTGTATGCCAAGAAAAACCGTACTTGTCACCGGCGCTTCCCGCGGAATCGGAAAAGCTGTCGCTGTAAAATTTGCAAAGAAAGGATACAATGTAGCCATAAGCTGCGTTCACCGGGAAGACCGTCTTCTCCAGACAAAAAAAGAAATCGAGTCCTTCCAGGTTCCCTGCCTGGCTTACCGGGGGGACATGGGGGATATGGACTGCTGCAAAGAACTCTTTGAAAAAATCCGCAAACAGTTCGGCGGTGTGGATGTCTTGGTAAATAATGCGGGCATCTCCTACATCGGGCTTCTGCAGGATATGAGCAGCGAAGACTGGGAAAGGATGCTCCATGTAAACCTGACCTCTGTATTCAACTGCTGTAAGCTTGCCATTCCCTACATGGTCCAGCAAAAGCAGGGAAAGATTGTCAATATTTCCTCTGTGTGGGGCACCGTGGGCGCCTCCTGCGAGGCCGCCTACTCCGCCACCAAAGGAGGGATCAATGCCCTCACCAAGGCACTGGCAAAGGAACTGGCCCCCAGCAATATCCAGGTCAACGCTGTGGCCTGCGGCGCCATTGACACAGAGATGAACCAGTGGATGGAGGAGGACGACCTGATTTCCCTCGTGGAGGAGATCCCCACCGGCCGTCTGGGCCGCGCCGAGGAGGTAGCCGACCTAGTCTACCATCTTGGCTATAAAAACGCCTACCTCACCGGCCAGGTGATTGGGCTGGATGGGGGATGGTTCTGATTTTTGCATTAGCAACGCCAAAAGCGCCCGGAAAAACCGGACGCTTTTTTGTACTGTCCTAGACGGACAAAACTTATCGCTTGCTGAACTGCGGTGCGCGACGTGCAGCCTTGAGGCCGTACTACGAGAGTTTCTGAGCCGATTTCCCTTGATATTCCGGGCTTTTTTGGCGCTTTGCCTCTCAGTTATCCTATGTGGTAACCATGAAAAATAGCGTTTTTTCATTGAGCGAGGGCCTGATGAAAAGCACCGTTTACCACCCCAAACAACTCCTCTGGTTTATTATATTTCACTTTCGCATAGATGTCCATAGTTGTTTTGCTGTTTTTATGCCCCGCAAGATATTGAACTGTCTTTGGGTCAACACCTGCATAGAGAAGATTGGTGATGTAAGTGTGCCGCAGCTGGTGTGGGGTCACATCAAAGTCCAGCGTGTATCTGATTTTTGGTTGATTCTTCTGCGTCATGCCCAGCGTTGGTGTAACCGTGTATTTGATACTCTGCCCATTCACATACTTATAATAGTTACGGGGCTTGGCAGATCGGACAACTACATACTTCCATACTCTTTGAAACTGTGACGCAGCCAGCGGCTCTCCGTTGCTGTCTGAGATCACATAATCTGAATTGGAGGATGCCTTGGCTTCCCGCAGACAATCTACAAGACACTTGGGAATCGGAATATCCCTTTTGGCTGCCTTGGTTTTCAATACCGTAGAAATCACGGGCCTGTTATGTTCTGTACGCCACGCCCGCCTCACCGATAGATAAGGTGTAGGCGCATCCAAAAATACACAGTCCCATTGCAGCGCAAGGATTTCTTCCCGACGTAGACCGGCATACAATCCAAGCATAATAAACAAGTAAGGGGGAAGCCCTTTGACTGTATCCAGAAGCACAGCTACCTGTTGATCAGTCAATGCTTCCCTCTTTTTTGCGGGCTTTCCACCCTTGCCCGATATTCCCTCACAGGGATTGTGTTCGATAATTTGACTTCGTTCTGCTGAGTAAAAAACGCATTTGAGGAGCATATTTACCTTATTATATAGCCCCTCTGATTTTTTTGACAGCGGGACAAGCGCCAAACGAATATCATCAGAGGTGACTTCTTCCATATACATCTCGCCCAATGGCTTGATGATATAATTTGTCATATCCCTAGTATAACCTCTGATCGTAGATTCCGAGACCTTTGCGGACTGCATAAGCAGCCACTTCTCGCAATACTCGGCAACCGTCGGATGCTCCCGATGAAAGATAATTTCCTCCACCTGCCGCCGGGCCTCTAATTGCTTCTCATACAATTCCTCGCAAGTAGTGGCATACAAGCTTACCTGCTTGCCGTCTGCATCCATAATCCGAGTCCGGTAATACTGGACACCCTTTAATATAATGGTTCCATACTTCGGAACTTCCGTTTTCTTCTTAGCCATCTTCGACCTTCCTTTCCTGACAATGTGTAGTTTCTATATCTACACACTCTTTTTATCAGAAAATCTCAATTCAATCAAAGATACGGCCTATGCAAAACAAAGAGCTAGACATCCTTGCCTCGCTCCTGCTTCACTCCCTATTCTATTATTCCTGTGCAGCTTCCCAGCTTGCAAATGCGCAACTCATTGATCTTACCAGCTCATCCGGTCTGTTGTATTTGACCTTTGCATAGATGTCCATAGTAATCTTGCTGCTTTCATGGCCAGCCAGATATTGAACTGTTTTGGGATCTACCGACGCATGAATGAGATTGGTGATGTAGGTATGTCGCAGCTGATGTGGGGTCACATCAAAATCTAGGCTGTAAATAACTTTGCCGTTATGAGCTGCCTTTTCTCCAAGAACAGGTGTAACCGTATGTTTTATGCGCTTTCCATCTTCGTACCGATAATACGACCGTTCCTTAACGGTTCTGGTGACAATATACTGCCAGAGCCGCTTAAACTGTGTGTAAGACAACGGTTCTCCATCCCGGTTCGCAACCACGTAGTCTGAGGTCGATTCTTCCTTTGCCTTTTTCAAGCATTCTGCCAGACAAACGGGGAGAGGAATATTTCTCTCCGCAGCCTTTGTTTTCAATTCATCCAGGATAACCGGCCTGTTATGCTCTGTGTGCCATGCCCGCCTTACCGTCAAATACGGGGTATCTGTATCCAAATATACAGAATCCCATTGTAGTGCCAGAATTTCTTCCCGGCGCAATCCGGCATATAAACCAATCATAACAAACACATAAGGCGGCAACCCCCGGATAGCGTCTAAAAGACGCTCTACCTGTTCATCCGTCAACGCCTGCCGATCCTCTTGGGGAACACCGCCCCCTTTTGTCGTCAGATAAATCGTCGGGTTGTGGTCGATAATCCGGCTTTCCATTGCTGAACGAAAGATAGACTTATAAAGAATCACCACGGACTTGTAAACTGATACGGATTTCTTGGAAACTGGAACGAGGGCAAGCTGAATATCGTCCAAGCTAACCTCTCCCATTCGCTTATCTCCCAATTCTGCTATGATATGCCGCCTGACCTTTGAGGTAT
>CALWBS010000255.1 GCA_944376135.1 uncultured Enterocloster sp. | reverse complement strand
AGTATGTGATGCAGAGTAACATCCAGTGTCTTCTCATCCACGGCCTTCACGCCCACATCGTCCGCGGAAGCTGTTCCGCCGTTGTAGGCCTCCCCGTTTTTCAGGTAGAACAGATACCAGGCGCCGGGAGACGCGGTTTCCGGGTTCAGTCCCCTCTTCCAGGAATACTCAAAATCAGCAGCGGTCAAAGGCTGTCCGTCCGACCACTTTAAGCCGTCCCGCAGGGTAAATGTATACGTCAGGCCGTCTTCACTGACCTCATAGCTCTCCGCGCAGCCGTTTACCAAGCTGCCGTCCGGGCCAATCTGCATCAGACCGGTGAACAGATTCTGCAGGACAATAGATGAATTGGAGTAGTTATTCATGTTGGGATCCAGCGTCTCAGGCTCACTCTGCATCACATACTTGATAATCTTTCCGCCTTCTGCAGAGGTCTCGCTCTCTGCCGCCGCCGCGCTCTCCGTGCCGGAACCGCTTGTCTGGGTATCCGAGCTGCCCGAGCAGCCCCCGATCACTGCAGCAGCCAAGAGACAGCCGAGCAGTGCGTACAGTCTTTTTCTCATAAATTTTCTCCTCCTTTTTATTTATCATACAGATGGCAGGCCACCTGATGTTTTCCATTTACATTTTTAAGCAAAGGCTTTTCCTCGCTGCAAACACTTTTTGCCATAGGGCAGCGAGACGCAAAAGGACAGCCCGGCTTTGGATCAATGGGTGAGGGGACATCCCCCTCCAGCACAATCCGCTGCTGTTTTTGGGCCTGAATCGGGTCCGCCACCGGCACAGCGGAGAGCAGGGAACGGGTGTAAGGGTGAAGCATGTGCTCATACAGCTCGTCCACCGGCGCGTACTCCACAAGATTTCCCATATACATCACGCCTACTTTCGAAGAGATATGGCGCACCATGGACAAATCGTGAGAGATAAACAAATACGTAAAACCAAATCGCTCCTGCAGCTCCTCCAATATATTGATTACCTGAGCATGGATGGACACATCCAGCGCCGAGATGGGCTCATCACAGACAATGAACTCCGGCTCTGCCGCCAGGGCTCTGGCGATGCCGATTCTCTGCCGCTGCCCTCCAGAAAACTCATGGGGATAGCGGTTGATGTGATCCGGCTTCAATCCCACCATGGAGATCAGCTCCCGTACCCGTTCCTGCCGATCCTTTCCCTCATAGAGCTTCAGCGCCCACATAGGCTCAGCAATAATGTCCCCGATGTTCTTTCTGGGATCAAGGGAGGTGTACGGATCCTGGAAAATCATCTGCATTTTCCTGCGGAACGGCTGCATCTGCGCATCCGTGTAATGGGTGATATCCGTGCCCTGGAAAATAATCTTTCCTCCGGTAGCCTCATAAAGCCGCAGAATCGATCGTCCCACGGTGGTCTTGCCGCAGCCGGATTCCCCCACCAAGCCCATAGTTTCCCCCTGACCGATGGAAAATGACACCCCGTCTACTGCCTTTAATGTCTTCACCTTGGAGAACAGGCCGCTTTTCAATTTGAAATACATTTTTAAATCCTGAACGTCCAGACAAATATTTTCGCTCATGCCAGCTTCACCTCCCCTTTCTGCGCTTTCACCGACGGGTGATGAAGCCAGCAGGCGCTCCTGTGACCTCCTCCCAGATCAAAAAGCTGGGGCTGACACTTGGCGCACAGCTTCATGGCGTGGGGACAGCGGGCCGCAAAAGGACACCCTGCCGGGGGATTTAAAAGGTCCGGCGGCGTCCCATAGATAGGAACCAGCTTTTCCCGGCTCTTCTGGGGAATAGAGGCCAAAAGCCCCGCAGTGTAAGGATGGCCGGTGCGGTAGAAAATATCCTCAATCTTGCCCTCCTCCATAATCAATCCGCCGTACATAACGATGACCCGGGTACACATGCTGGCAATCACGCCCAGGTCATGGGTGATCAAAATAACCGATGTCTGGAATTCATTTTTCATATGGGCCATGAGCTCCAAAATCTGTGCCTGAATGGTCACATCCAGGGCCGTTGTGGGCTCATCCGCAATCAGAAGTCCCGGACGGCAGCACATGGCGATGGCAATCATCACCCGCTGACGCATGCCGCCTGAGAGCTCATGCGGATACTGTTTGAGCCGGCGCTCAGGGCTGGGGATCCCCACCGCGTCCAGGAGCCTTAAAGCCTTTTCCCTGGCCTCCCTGCGCTTTAAATTCTGATGGCGCATCAGGGGACTGCAGATCTGTTCCTCCACAGTAAAGAGGGGATTTAAACTGGTCATGGGATCCTGAAAAATCATGCCGATACGGTTTCCCTGGATGTCCCGCATCTCTTTACCGGAAATCTTTATCAGATCCTGCCCGTCAAAGTTGAGGACATCCGCTTCCAGGGAGGCATTGTCCTCCAGCAGGCGCATAATGGAGAGCATGCTCACGCTCTTGCCGCAGCCGGACTCCCCTACGATCCCTAAGCTTTCCCCTTTTTCTACATAGAAGGAGACGCCCCGCACCGCCTGCACCACACCTGCGTCCGTGCGGAAGCTGGTGTGAAGATTTTTTACTTCTAAAATATGTTCTGCCATAGTATTTCCCGCCTATTTCTTTAATCTGGGATCCAGCGCATCCCGCAGCCCGTCACCGATAAAATTCAGGGCGAAAATCGTAATGCTGATTGCCGCCGCCGGAAAGAGCATCTGATACGGATAAGAGAACAAGTACTCAATGGCATCGTTTGCCAGGGTTCCCCAGCTGGCCATAGGCACCTGAATGCCGATTCCCAAGAAGCTTAAAAACGCCTCCTGGAAGATGGCGGAAGGAATCAGAAAGGTCACGGTCACAATGATGGAACCCATGCTGTTGGGAATCAGATGATGAATCAGAATCTGCCACCGGCTTAAGCCGCAGACCTTGGCCGCCAGGGCAAAAACCTGCTCCCGCAGCGTCAGAATCTGTGCCCGGACCATCCGGGCTGTGGTAATCCAGTAGGTCAGACACATAGCGATGAGAATACTCTGAACCGTATTCCCCAGAAACATCATTATGAGAATCATGTAAATCATGCTGGGAATTCCCGTGAGAATATCCACGATGCGCATCATGACCATGTCAGCCATGCCGCCAAGATAACCGGCCACGCCGCCGTAGAACACACCGATTACCATATTGATGGCAGCCGCCGCGAACCCGATGGTCAGACTGATGCGGGCGCCGTACATAGTTCGGATAAAGATATCCCTGCCCATCTTATCCGTGCCGAAAGGATGGGCCGCACTAGGCCACTGCAGGGCATTGGCAAAATCCGTCTGGTCGTATGTATAAGGGGAAAACATGGGTACAAAGACAGCCGCCAGGGTCATAAGCACGATGACCACAATCCCCAGCATAGCCAGCTTGTCCTTTTTTAATCGGATCCAGCAGTTCCTCCAGTAGGACACGCTGGGCCGGCCGATGGCCTCCAGCTCCCTCTCAGAATCCGGCAGCTCCTCCAACAGTTCGGCAGGGATCGCATCCTCAGCCATATAATTCATTCGTTCTTCCATGAGTTTCACCTACTCCGTAATCTTTACTCTCGGGTCAATAATCGCGTACATAATATCCACTACCAGGTTGCACACAATAATCATGGCTCCCAAAAACACAGTCAGTCCCAGGGTGACAGAATAATCTCTGTCCGTGATAGCCGAGACAAAATACCGGCCCAGGCCCGGGATGCTGAAGAGCTTTTCAATAATAAAAGTGCCTGTGAGCAGGGTGGCGATCAGGGGACCTACATAAGTCACCACCGGCAGAATGGAATTTTTCAAAGCATATTTTCCGATTACCAAATACTCCGGCATTCCCTTGGCCCGCTCTGTTCGTATGTAATCCTGACGCATGGTTTCCAGCATGCTGGAGCGCATCAGACGGGTGATATAGGCAATCTGGGAAAATGCCATGCAGAACACCGGCAGCACATAATGCTTCCAGGAAGTCAGGCCGTAAGAAGGAAATATTTTCCACTTCTCACAGAATAAATACATCATTAGGACGCAGACCACAAAACTCGGCACTGAAACGCCGATAGTGGCAAAGACCATGGACACTCCGTCCGCCAGTTTTCCCCGCCGAATAGCCGCAATGATTCCCAGAGGAATTCCCACCGCCAGAGCCACTGCAATTCCCAAAGCGCCCACTTGGGCAGATACAGGAAAACCATTTGCAATCAGCTCATTCACCGTAGTATCCTGCTTTTTAAAAGAAGTTCCCATATCCCCGTGAAGAAGATTGTTCAGATACCGGGCGTACTGCACCGGCACCGGGTCATTAAGCCCATATTTATCCTGAATCTGCTCCAGTATTTTCTCCGGCACATTTCTCTGCTCTGAAGGGCTGAACGGGCCTCCGGGAATCATATGCATAAGGAAAAATGTGAGAGTTACCAGAACAAACAGGGAGAGGACCCCTGCAAGGAGACGTTTGATTATGTATTTTATCATACCCGCACCTACCTTATATACTAAAAAATGGCAACCGCAATGAGAATAGCCCCCTGCGCCGTTGCCAAAGACCACTTAACTTAAAATTATACTCCGCCCCCGA
This sequence comes from uncultured Enterocloster sp., assembly GCA_944376135.1. GTDB lineage: Bacteria > Bacillota > Clostridia > Lachnospirales > Lachnospiraceae > Enterocloster. The sequence goes on along the minus strand of CALWBS010000255.1, from coordinate 7,788 downwards.
AAAAAGTCAAGAGAATCGATTGCTTTTTGCGCATAACCTGCCTATAATGATATCAGTTCAGACGCCGTCTGTCAGCAGGAAATAAATCTTTTTAGGAGGCTGCGTTCTATGGAATATACCTTATTAAGCGATACGCAAATTCTGGTGGATTTGGACCGAATTGCAGGAAATATGCGGGCTGTAAAAGAGATGGCCGGCCCTCATGTGACCGTGGCGGCTGTGGTGAAAGCCGACGGCTACGGCCACGGAGCGGCAGCTATTGCTCCCACTCTTATGGAAAACGGGGCGGGTCTGCTGGCCGTTGCAAACCTGGCGGAGGCACTGGAGCTCAAAAAATCCTATCCCCAATACCCGGTTCTCATCATGGGGCTCACCCCGGACCGCCTGCTCCCTCTGGTGGTAGAGCACGGCATTATCCAAACTGTGGACACCCTGCGCCAGGCCGAGACGTTAAGCCGTCTGGCTGTACAGCAGAAAAAAGCAGCGATCATTCACATCAAGTATGACACCGGTTTTCACCGTCTGGGCTTTCCCGCAGAACCCAAGAGTTTGGAAGAAATTCGGCGGATCTGCTCCCTGCCTGGGATTGATGCGCAGGGCTTTTACTCCCATCTGGCCCTGAAGGATGATGCCTCCAATAAGGCCCAGTTCTCTGCCTTCATGCGGGCCGCAGACGCCTTAGGGCAGATGGGATGCCATTTCCGCTTCCGCCACATTGCGGACAGCATCAGCGGCGTGGACGACCCAGAGTATCGCCTGGATATGATCCGCACCGGCGCTCTGCTCTACGGCCTTAAGGGCTTCCACCGCGGCACCCTCACGGTGCGCCAGGCTCTGACCTTCCGTACCCGAATCAGCCACATTTCCCATGTGAAAAAGGGAGAGGGCGTGAGCTATGATTATGTCTGGACTGCACCGGAAGACACCCGGGTGGGAACCCTTCCCTTTGGCTACGCTGACGGCTATCCCCGCTGCCTGGGAAATGGAAAGGGGAAGGTGCTGATCCGCGGTAAGCGGGCCCCGGTAATCGGCGTGCTCTGCATGGACCAGTGCATGGTGGACCTGACGGATATTCCCGAGGCCTGTGTGGGCGATGAGGTCATTATCTACGGGAACGGCTCGGACGATGCCCCGGATATCCAGGAGATCAGCCAGCTGGCCGGCACCAACAAAAATGAAATCGTAGCCCGGCTTACCAAGCGCCCGCCCCGCGTGTACATCCACGGGGATGAAAAACCCTGCATTATTAACGAAAAGGAGGAATTGACATGAAAATTTATATCAGTGTTGACTTTGAAGGCGTCTCCTGCTCCACCTCATGGAGCTCTACCAATCTGGGAGATATTGAGCACGGCCCCCTTGCGAAAGAGATGACTCTGGAGGCTGTGGCCGCCTGCCAAGGAGCCCTGGAGGCCGGCGCCACGGAAATTTACGTAAAGGATGCCCATGATTCCGGCCGCAACATTGACTTCACCCTGTTCCCCAAGGAGGCCCGCCTGATTCTGGACTGGAAATACTCCCCGGACTCCATGATCTGCGGACTGGACAGCTCCTTTGACGCAGTCATGTACGTGGGCTACCACTCCCCCGCCGGAAGCAACGGAAGCCCCCTCTCCCACACCATGAACCGCAAAACCAACTATATCAAGCTGAATGGAAAGCTGGCCTCGGAATTTCTCATCCATGCGTACATAGCTGCCTCCCGTGGCGTCCCCTCAGTGTTCTTGAGCGGTGACAAAGCCCTGTGCGGCCACGTCCACTCCTTTGACCCCCAGATCACCACTGTAGCTGTGAAGGAAGGCATGGGTGCTGCCACCATCAACCTGGCTCCCGCCCTGGCCCAGGAAAAGATCCGTGAGGGAGCCCGCCAGGCCCTCTTAAACCGGGCAAACTGCCATCTGGACGTGCCCAGCCCTCTTACCATGGAAATCAACTACAAGGATCATTTTTACGCCCTCAGAGCATCCTATTATCCGGGCGTAACCATGCTGGATGACTTCACTGTGTCCTACACCGCGGATTCTGTTGAGGATGTGATGACGGCGAGAATGTTTATTCTTTAGTCCGCCGGCAATTTTCTCTGCGGGCCATTCTGATTCCGCCATGGCTCAAGGCGATGGCATTATAACGCGCGCCCGCCAGGCCGTACCTAAAGGAAGGGGCAGATTGTGATCCATGCGAATCACACCTGCCCCTTAAATTTGTCCATTGATCTGCATAAATGCCTCGGCCGGCAAACCGGCGGACACTTTCTATCCCATCCGCAGTTCCGAATGTCACTCTGCTGTATCCCTCGCCCTCTGCATCCATTTTTAGCGTGTTCTGATATAACAATCCGGCTGTTTGGAAAAATGAAAAGCACGCAAAACCTTGATTTTACGTGCTTTTCTGGATCTTATTTGTTAGAGCTGCTGACGGGAATCGGACCCCAACAGATACGCAAAACCCTAGTAAAATAAGGAGGTCTGAGAGCAGTTCTTTTCACTCTACCCCGCACTCTACCCTTGAAAATATGGGTAGAAAATGGCCGCCATTATTCTTGAGTGAATAGTGGCGGCTGTTTTTTAGAAAGAACCTCCCAAGTTCAATTTTCTTGCTGCGTCTATGTCTACATATGCTCCATGTACAGACTCACATCCTGTATGTTCATATAACACCACATCTAATTCCAGATGTGTCATTGCTTGAGGCGATTTATTTCGCCAATTTTCCTCAAAACCTCCCATATTTCCGTGAAATTCCATGCAGTCTTTTATATAGCGGGTGTCATCACTGGTATACTGCATTATTTCTTTGATATAAAGTTCTATTTCCTCCTCTGTCATTTCAGCAAAAGGCTTACTTCTTAGCGCTTGCAAGTCTGCATTATTTCTTAAATCTGCAAGATTCTTGGTCTGGACATATCCATTTACTATCCATGCACCTTTTTCATTTGTCTCATATCCGTCAGGAGTTTGCGTATTTGGTTTTAAACAAGGAGTACAGTAATAGCATTCTGCTATATCATCCCCATTATCATCTATCCATTGCCAGCCAACAGCATATCCCTGGTGATCATATCGCCATACTATCCCATCAGCAAATTGCTCCCATCCTGCCGCATAAACGTTGGACACCAAGCTCAAACTTAAAACTGCTCCCAAAAGAACTGCTCGTTTTATCATCTTCTCTCCCTCCTGGACTTACAAGTCATATCCTTACATTGGCATTCTTCCCATTCCGGCTCGCACCTTGTAAACGGCGGAAAATCGCTTTCCTCTTCGTGTCCATAGGAAACAATAAATCCATCCCCTAGCTCACACTTTCTCCGTGAAGCCTCACATATACGTCCTGTTTCTTCCCAACCATGTCCCATGGCATTTTCCTCCTGCAAATTATTCCCATATTTATGGGTATTCTGTTAATACTATAATACCCAAAATTATGGGAATGTGCAAGTCCTATTTTTCTTTTTAGAATAATCACAAGGAGGGATGGAATGATAACCTTTGAACCGCTTTGGAAAACGCTGAAAGAGAAGAAGATTACAACATACCGGTTGATTTATCACCACAATATCAGCAAAGGACTGCTGGACAATTTAAAGCACAATCGGAGCATTACGCTGAAAACCTTAAATGATTTATGTGAACTATTGGACTGTGACATCACAGACATCATCAAATACACAAAAGACACAAAACCGAACGAATAACTGCCGTTTTCTCTTATTGAGTGTTTGGCAGTTATTTTTTTATTTGGTTCAGTCCCCTTTAGTTTTTATAAACCCAATTTGGTACAATAGTTAAAAATCTTCTGATTGTTTATGGCTCATTTCGCAATCCGATGTTTTGAGTATCTTTTCATTTTCGATAAAACCCCTTATTTGACATAATAATTCGAAAAAAAGAAACGTTGGACAGCTAATCCATAGGCATACTGAACCAGTTTGTTTCATTTTTCGTTTTAGCGCTGAACCAAGATGAAATTAAATTCAAACAAAAAATGAGCCATTTACTCATAAGTAAATATTATTAATTAGATTTATCTATAAGTTTTCTTTGTTTTGTCTACAATTTAAATTAAAGCAAACAATTTGGTTCCTCCCTGTTTTTTCTGCGGTACTGTATGCTTATAATTTGAGTCTGTTTTTTTCACGAATTTCTCTGTGTGTAATTTTGCAAAATAGTATAAATGTCTACAACAATTTTGTGGATTCCGCAGATAATACCCACATTTTACCTTTTATCAGAATTTCAGTATAATATTTTATGAATGAAAGTAAAGCGGCCGCTATACGAACATTCACAATTCAATCATAAAGGCGTGATTTTCATGAAGCAATCGCATGAACCGCAAAATGAAATCCGCAAAAGCATAAATAGTCAACAGAATCTATGGACAACTTTCATAGAAAACGGTAATATAGATGCCGTAGATGAAAAGATACTGCTCGAATACATAGAAATGACAAAACAGCAGAAAAAAGAGCAGGAAATCTTAAAAAATCACCTTGAAAACTTTTACCATATTTGGCAGAACGACAAGGGGATTTATCTTTCGTATCTTCCGGCGCCGGACAAACCTAAAGGCAGAAAGCCAGTCACCGCTGGAACCCGAGAAAAGCTGGAGCAAAAAATTATCGCTTTCTATCTGGCGCAGGAAACCGCCGAAGAAGAAAATAAAACTGACAAAGACGCTCCTACTTTGAAAACGCTTTATCCCAGGTGGCTGAAATTCAAGAGCCTGGAAACCACTGCAACCACCTATATACGGCGAATTGATACGGACTGGAAAAAGTATTATCTGGACGATTCCATCATTGATATGGATGTAAGGAAGTTCACAAAGGCTATGCTGAAAGAATGGGCCTTGCTGAAAATCCGTTCCATGGACTTGACCAAACACCAATACTACAACATGGCTGTTATTATCCGTCAATGCCTGGATTATGCTGTAGATTATGAAATTCTCAAAGAGAATCCATATAGCCAGTTTACAGTTGACGGAAAGCTGTTTCGGAAAGTAAAGAAACCGGAGGACAGCACACAGGTATTTTTGAAATCTGAACGCCCATTAATTGAGGCAGAAGCATGGAAAGAATTTGAGGAAAAGGGCTGTACTACCGCCCTTGCGATTCCCCTGGCCTTTCAGATTGGCGTGCGTTTGGGCGAACTGGTTACCTTAAAATCCAGCGATATAAGCAAGAATGGAAAGTACATTCACATTCAGCGAATGGCCCAGCGCCTGGAACGTCAGCGTCCGGACGGCACCTGGTACCCTACCAAATGGATTGTTGTAGAGCATACGAAAAGCAGTGCAGGAGACCGATATATATATCTTTCCAAAGAAGCTCGCAGAATCATCAAGGTTATTCTTGAAAGCAATCGGGAACACGGCTTTTTCTATCAGGATTTTCTATTTGTCCATGGCGGCAGGCGAATCACTCATGCAATGGTGAATTCTCGAATCGGCGTATACTGCGACCATATTAATATTCAGCGGAAAAGTTCGCACAAGATTCGGAAAAGCTATATTTCGGCATTATTGGATGGCGGCTTGAACATCAATGAAGTGCGCAAACAGGCCGGACATGAGGATGAACGGACAACACTTAAAAATTACTGTTTCAATCGCAATGATATAGTAACCAATGAAGCTGATATAGAAAAAGCCCTTGCAGGCTGAAAAACAAAGAATCAGCAACTCTACCCCAGTCTACCCCAAAAGCAGCAGTTCAACCAGAGCATAAAAATAGCCGGAACCCTTGATAAAATCAACGTTCCGGCTACCTTTTGAATCGAGCTGCTGACGGGAATCGGACCCGTGACCTCCGCACTACCAAATACAACGTCTCTCCCGTCAAGAAAACCCTAAAAATCAAGCATTTCTGCTATTCAATTCACTCCATAAATCCTGCTTACCCCATATTTTATATGATTTTACCCCAAAAAGCAATACTATTTTGATTTTTTGTCGGTAAATTATTGTATTTTTGTCGGTAATCAATTATAATACTACTGTACTGGCAAGGGAAAGGGGGTGGATATGCCAGGCAGTCAAAAACGAGGGCGGCCAATCGAAACAAATCCCAAAAATATCCGGCTGGATGTCCGAATCACACAAGAGGAGCTAAACATCCTGGACAACTATTGCCAACGGAAGGGGGTAAAACGCCCCCAGGGATTAAGAGATGGAATCCGGGCCCTTGAAAACAAATAGGAAGAAGTGGCGCCACTGGCAAGGTGTTATTACGCCACTTCCCGCACACCCTACGCAAGACAGGGCGCACAAATATTATACAATGGGCGTTCCGGTCTTGCAAGCATAACATGGAAGGATGGAAAACAATGGGCAGAATTTTAGAGTCTCTTGCAAATGGAAATTTTTGCGCTCAAATCACCACGCTGAAACGTACCGCAGAGCACCAGGAAGCCTGTGATACTGCATACAGCCTTATAGACAGGCTACAGCAAAAATTGAGCGAGCACGACAATACGCTGCTGAACGAAACGCTGGACGCTGTGACCGACGCTAATAGCTACAGCGAGGCAAGCCAATTTGTAACAGGATTCAAACTCGGTGCCTTACTCATGCTAGAAATATGTGAGGAAGCGGAAGATTTATACGAACAATTCAACATCTAAGGCACACAAATAAAACCATCTTTTCCCATTTTAAAAAAAGATGGGTAATCAAGGCGGAGCGGAAAAATCTGCTCCGCCCATTTCTATGATTTTCCGTGGCTGTTCTGTCAATGCACGCTCCGCTCTCCGGCATTGACAGAGCCGCCCGCTCCCCTATCTATCTTGATAAGAGTATGTACTATTTACTGTTAAGTGGGGGATACTTTTCTATGTATTCCCAGTATTCCAACACACCTCGTATATGTTCCTTAGTATTGTGGTAAATAATTACCTCATAGCCCCAGTAATCTACGCTTACATCATAATCCCACAAAAAATCTGCAAGTGCCTCGTTTCCCGCGCGGCGGAAGGTAATATAAGAATAAGCCTCGCAGTCACGTACATAAACAGACTTGCCACTAGGCAATGTATACGTCTTACGCAGACAATAATTGTCCATGGCTTCTCGTAGTTCTTCCAATTTCCCGGTGATACGTACTTGATGGGAGTCTCCTTCATCCCAATCGCTGTAATGATAAAAACGGCAAAATAAATCGGCTGTCACATCATCCGGCATGATAATTGCCGCCGGTTCCCGCCCGTTGTCATACAGCCAGGCAGTGCCGCCTTCCATAATTTCATATCGCGCCGCTTTGCTTTTTACTAAGCCCTTAGATGTATGCAGTACACGCACCCGTTTTCTGCCTTTCTGGCTCCTTAAAACAGTCTTAGCAGCTTTCGCGTTCTCCGCAAGGTAGTTTACCACCCTCGCCTGTTCCTCTGCTCTCTGTTCCGGCTCCTGCTCCTGTTCTTCATCGCCAATCCGTTGCACCACATGCTGGCCGATATGATAATAGGGTGCTAGCCCCCACAGATAGCAAGCCCCGCCGCCTTTTATCTTGATGTCGGGGTAATCGGCAAGGTCAATCGGCTGTAATTCATACATAACGCCGCCAATCATCATATGCAGGTGCCATCCCTGGCCGTCACTGTTCGGTGCCACTACAGAGATGTATATATGCCCCCACTCCCTGAATAATTTTTCAATTTTTTTCCGCTGTTCCTGTACTGCCTCCAATGCATTAAAAGGGCGTTCCCAGGTAAAAGTTGCAAAATAGTCAAAATGATAGCTCATGCCATACTGCAGCACGATTGCACCCGACCAGCGCTTTAACTCACTCAA
>CALWBS010000254.1 GCA_944376135.1 uncultured Enterocloster sp. | reverse complement strand
GATAGAAAAGCATCTGCACACTGGGGGTGGAGGGCAGCGTGTAGATGTCCCCGTGAACCATGGCGTAATTTTCCGGCGTACCCTCCAGAAAGTCCGACAGGCATCCGCTGATGTCCGCGTCGATCTGGGTCAAGGGCATCAGAAGCTTTTCCGAAAACCAGGACAGCCAGGTCACGTCCAGGCGAATGACGTCATAGTTGGAGGAGGGGGAGAGGCTGTTGAACGCCTCGTAAATCTCATCGTAGGAGAAAATGCATACATTCACCGGAATGCCGCTTCTTCGCGTATAGAGCCGGGAAAAGCTCTGCATGATGTAAGCCTCAGGGCTGTCTAACGTGATGATATTTAAGGACCTGCATGTCTCGGAGACGATGATATTGGAGTACCAGTCCCTGAATCCGCTGCCCTCCAAAATCTGCTGGGAAGTATCGGCAGTCTGACCGGAAGCGCGCTTAATCAGCGTTTCTGCAGCGATTTTCCCCAGTTGCCGGTAATTCATCTCGTATTTTATAAAATCATTCTCAGGCATCGTGAAGGTGGGCGATACGGTGAAGATGGCAGGCATCATGTCCTGCCCGAAAAAGGTAGCGCAGATATCCTTCACGCTCTCCGCGAATCCGTAATTGGAGATGAAAAAAGCCTGCGGCATCGATTCGCCCGCGAGCTGGATAATATGCTGGTATCTGCGGAATAAATCGGTCTGAATGTGGGTGGTGCGGCACCCGCTTCCCTCTGCCACCTGCATAAAACCGCGGTAAAAATCCCGCTCATTGGAAAAATGCAGATTGCCCGTTATGAGGCAGACGTCGCAGTATCGGTTCTCCAGGGCTTTGCGCGCCATATCGCGGCCCGCCGCCTCGTAGTCAAAGCTGATGAAGGCCGCGTCAAAGGAAGGCTTGTGCTCTACGAACAGAACTTCGGAATTGGCTGTTCCTTCCTTATATATCGTATCCTCAAAAAGGGTACCTGCAGCGACTGAGATGCAGGCGATGCCCTTTACCTGGAGCGGCTTGATCTCCATGAAGGCTTCCTCCTCACCGGAGGGGGTGTTCTCATCGATGAGATGCTGAGTCACCAGAAATCCGTGAGACTGGGCGTAGTGCTTGAACCCGGAATAAAATTCGGTGTACTGTCTGGCGCGGGGGCTGGGCATAATCACAGCCAGGGAATCGTTGGGCCCTTTGCGGAGGAGGGCAGCGCGTTCATTGGGCACATAGCCCAGCTCGTGAGCGGCATCCATGACCCGCTTGATCTTCTCGCTGCTCACGTTTCCTTTTCCGTTCAGCACGTTGGAGACGGTTCCCTGGGCAACGCCGGCCCGTCTTGCAATATCTTTGATCGTTACCATAAAGTCCTCCTGTCTCAGGATTTACTATATCATATTTGTTCAAAAACTACAATTAAAAAATCCGATATTGAATATTGTTCAAATAAAATTCTGTGCATTTTTTGTATAAATCGCGAACAATACCGGTAAAAAGAGTAAAATTTATGTAAAAACTAGGGTATATTTGTGAAAAATATATTGACACGTTTCAACAGCGATGCTACAATGCAATTACAAGATACAAGAGAATCCATTCACGTATCAAAGGAGGAGAAAAATGAGAAAAAAACTTGCATTGGCAGCAGCTGCAGGATTGATGGCATCAGCGATGGCCTTGACCGCATGTTCCGGCGGTTCCGGCGGCTCGGAATCTGCGGCAGGCGGAGCGTCTTCCCAGGCCGCAGGCGGGGAGGAGGCGGCGAACAGCGGCGGGGAAGAGGCGGCTTCTGATGACGCGCTTCATCTGACGTTCTATTATCCCGTCAATGTGGGCGGTTCCGCAGCAGCCCTGATCGAGCAGATCTGCGCGGATTTCAACGCGGAGAACCCCGACATCGTGGTGGAACCGGTATATACCGGAAACTATGATGATACCGTGACCAAGATTCAGACGGCGATGCAGGGAGGAACCCCGCCGGATGTATTTGTCAGTCTGGCGACCCAGCGTTTTACCATGGCTTCCACCGGCATGGCGATGCCTCTTGATGATCTGATTGCTGCGGACGGCGAGGAGGGACAGGCATACATTGATGATTTCCTTGACGGATTTATGCTGGATTCCTATGTGGACGGCCAGATTTATTCCATTCCTTTCCAGAGAAGCACCATGGTTCTCTTCTACAACAAGGACGCCTTTGAGGAGGTGGGACTTGACCCGGAGGATCCGCCGGAAACCTGGGAGGAGGTCGTGGAGTACGGCCAGAAGCTGACCAATGAGAACCGCTACGGCGTCGGTCTGGCCCTGAATTCCGGCTCCGCTCAGTGGGCGTTTACCGGATTCTGCCTGCAGAACAGCGTGAATGGAGAGAACCTCATGACGGACGACGGCAAGCAGGTGCTCTTTGATACCCCGGAGAACGTGGAGGCCCTCCAGTTCTGGCTTGATCTGCAGAATAAGTACCAGATCATGGCGCCGGGCATCGTGCAGTGGACCGACCTTCCCACCCAGTTCTTGGCAGGCGAGGTGGCGATGATTTACCACACCACAGGCAATATGGCAAATATCAATGACAATGCGGAGTTTGAGTTCGGCGCGGCCTTCCTGCCCGGCCACAAGAGAGTGGCGGCTCCCACTGGCGGCGGCAACTTCTATATCTCCAGCGGCATCTCGGAGGAGAGAGTGCAGGCGGCATGGAAGTTTATCAAGTTCGCGACGGAAACGGAGCGCGCGGCCCAGTGGTCTTTGGACACGGGATATGTGGCAACCAGGGAATCCTGCTTTGAGACGGACCTGATTAAGAATTACTATGAGGAAGTTCCGCAGGCAAAGGTGGCCTACGACCAGATTCCCTACTCAGCTCCCGAGCTCACCACCTACAACGCGGCGGAAATCTGGCGAGTGCTCAACGACAACATCCAGGCGGCGGTGGTAGGAGACGCCACTCCTCAGGAGGCCCTGACGGCGGCCCAGGAGCAGGCTACGGAGATTCTTGCGGAATACCAGTAGAAAGCGGCAGCTGTTCGGGACGGCATCTTCTTGCCTCTGTTTTTCCGCTGTTTTGAACTGCTGCGTGCAGTGAAATAAAAGAGGGCGCTGCCGGGTGCGGCCTGTGCGCGAGGCACGCGAGGGCCCGCGCTTTCCGGCAGCGCCCTTTTTGTATCATTAAGCGAGGGATTTAGATATGAAAACATTTACAAAAAAACAGAGGGAGCTGCGCAACAATCTCATCGCATGGCTGCTGGTTGCTCCCTCCCTGATTTTCATGCTGATTTTTACGGTGTATCCGATTTTCCGCAGCGTGTATTTGAGTCTTACAAAGTATCGCCTGGGGATGCAGGCGCCGGAATTCATCGGCCTGGAAAATTACATCAATCTGGCCGGATCCTCCCTGTTCTGGAAGGTTATGGGCAATACTCTGTATTTCGCCCTGATCACCATTATCCCCAGTATGGTGGTGGGACTGTTTCTTGCTACGATCGTGAACCGCAAAAGCCGTATGACGGGTTTTGTGCGCACCGCCTATTTTTATCCGGTGGTTATGCCCATGATTGCCATTGCCAGTATCTGGATGTTCATTTATATGGCAAAGAACGGATTGTTTGATCAGATGCTGGTCAGCCTGGGATTTGAGCCCATGAATGTGCTCTCCAGCAAGACCACCGTGCTCCCGGCCATGGCCTTCATGTACGTCTGGAAGGAGGCGGGATATCTGATGGTATTCTTCCTGTCCGGCATCCAGAGCATCTCGGATGAGGTGAACGAGGCTGCCCGGATTGACGGGGCGGATTCCTGGATCATTTTCCGAAAAATTACTCTGCCGCTTCTTGCGCCCACCTTCCTGTTTGTATCCACCATCGCGCTGACCAACAGCTTCAAGCTGGTGGACCATGTGGTCATCATGACCGAGGGGGCACCCAACAATGCCTCCACCCTGCTTCTCTACTATATTTACCAGCAGGGTTTTACAAACTTCAATTACGGCGTATCATCGGCCCTGACAACAGTTATGCTTGTCCTTCTCATGATCGTGGCTCTGCCCCGGTTCTTGAGCCAGGATAAGAAGATTCACTATAATTAAAGGAGGCGGAACGTATGCAGCGCAAAAAAATGATTGGTGCCGGGATCACCCTGTTTGCGGTTGTTTTGGGACTGCTGTGGCTGATTCCTTTGATCTGGCTGATTGGGACCGCGTTTTCCGTTCCCTCCTTCCACATGACGCTGTTTCCGACCACAGCGTTTACCTTGGACAATTTGAAATATGTGTGGAATGAGATTCCTTTTGGAACTTATTATTTAAATACACTGACCCTGGTGGTCTGCACCTTTGCCGTGCAGTTCGTCACCTCCACCCTGGCGGCGTACGCCCTGGGCGTCATGAATTTTAAGGGCTCATCCATTGTGTTCGCGGTGATTTTTATGCAGATCATCATTCCCAACGATGTGCTCATAACGCCCAACTTTATGACGCTGTCCGAGATGAAGCTCATCGACACCAAGGTGGGCATGATGCTTCCTTTCTACGGGAGCGCCCTGGCGATTTTTCTGCTGCGGCAGCATTTTAAGTCCATCCCCAAGGCTCTGGCCGAGGCGGCCAAGATTGACGGCGCCAACACCTGGCAGACGATCTGGAGAGTCTATATGCCCTGCGCGAAGCCGGCTTATCTGTCCTTTGCCGTGATCTCGGTCAGCTACCACTGGAACAATTATCTGTGGCCTCTGATTGTGACAAATTCACCCCAGAACCGCACGCTTACCGTTGGTCTGGCAATTTTCGCCAAGTCCAAGGAGGCCAACATGCAATGGGCGAATGTGTGCGCAGCCGCATTTATCATCATCACTCCGCTGCTTCTCGCCTTCTTTGTGGCCCAGAAGCAGTTCATGAGCAGTTTTGTGAGCGCAGGAATTAAGGAATAGGAGGGGTTGCCCGTGAAATGGAACTTTATAGGAAAAGGCAGCGCGTTTTATCCGCTTTACGGAAATACGGGCGCCTATATGCTCCGGGAAAAGGAGCTGTATCTTTTGGACTGCGGGGAGACGGCGTTTGACTATCTCTACCGTCATGTGGACCTGGACGCAGCAGAACAAGTCTACGTTATCCTCACGCATCTGCACGCGGATCATGTGGGAAGTCTGGGAACGCTGATCTCTTATTTTTACTGTTTGCGGAAGATACGGATTTATGTCATTCATCCGGAGAATACGGTGGTCCGCCTGCTGGCTCTGGAAGGCTTGGAGACGGACGCCTACCATTACCGCGCAGAGATGCCGGAAAATGGGGCGGGCCTGCGGGCAGCGCCTGTGAAGGTGCGCCATGTGGACAATATGGAGTGCTACGGCTATCTGCTGTCCGACGGAGAGGAGACAATCTACTACAGCGGGGACGCCTGTGAGATTCCGGCAGGGGTGAAGCAGATGTTCTTCGCCGGGGAGATAGCCCGGCTCTACCAGGACACCTCCACCCATGACTCGCCCAATCCGAGCCATTGTTACTATGGAAAGCTGGAGGAAGAGATTCCGCCTGAATGGAGGGATAAAGTATACTGTATGCATCTTGACAGCGTCTGCGGGGAAATTTTAAGAAAAAAGGGCTTCCGGGTTGTAGAGGCGCCTGAGGCCCCGCAGGAGCAGAGCTGAGGAGTGAGACTGTTTGGCAGATATCTATCAATTGTTGGGGAATCAAGGGGTTATATGAAAATTGCCACGGATCAATTTGAAAATGTATCTCAGGAGCTTCAGGCTTGTCTGGGAAAAGATCATGTGAGGCTTTTGAGTCTGAAGGTCAGCAAAGGAAAAGAAAATACAAAAATGGAGCTGGAGCTTCTCTATCCTCCGGGATATGAAAAACAGAGGCTGATCAATACTTGGGCGGCAGACCCAAGGGTTCACTCAATTTCCGGCTGACCGCTTCATGCCATTAAAAAACGTCCGTATTTTGGACGTTTTTTTGTGCAAAAATAAAAAGTGGGGGATTGTCCCATTTTTAGCCTTTTTTCGACATTGCTTTAAGAAGGGGAGAATCAGGGAAATTTGCGAAAAATAGTTTACATAAACAAAATCAAACAGAACATAAATGAAATATTTGAAATTAATAATTAACAGTAATGTAATCATAATGTAAAATATAATTCGTCTATATAAACAAAAAATGAAATAAAACTTGGAGTTAATCGATCTATTTCACAAAAAAGCGGTGGATAATATTGGAAGAAAATAAAATATGACAAAAATGTTAAATCTCCATTGACTATAAAAACCAAATCCCATATAATTACCACACATCCCAGAAAAC
>CALWBS010000253.1 GCA_944376135.1 uncultured Enterocloster sp. | reverse complement strand
ATATAATCTTTTCAACCTGGTATTCTGCATTGTCCTGCTCTCGATTTCCACCCAGGGAGCGCTCCTGCCCTGGGTATCAGAGAAATACCGCATGATTGACGCCCATGCGGATGTGTGGAAAACTTTCAATGACTACCAGGAGGAGAGCAGCATCAGCTTTATCAAGATTTCTGTCAATGCATCCCACCCGTATGCGGGTCACACATTTAAAGAAATTGTACTGCCTCCGGAACTCTTGGTGGTTCTGATTCTCCGCGGAAAGGAGACAATCGTTCCCAACGGGGATACAAAAATCCTGCCCGGTGATCTTTTGGTAGCAGCTGGCAAAGAATTTGAGGACAGGAAAAATTTGACGCTCCGGGAGATCACTGTGGGGAAAAACTATAAATGGAAGGGCAAATGCCTGACAGAAATTCCGGTTCCCAAGGGAACCCTGCTTGTGATGATAGAGCGGGCAGATGCGACCATTATTCCCAGCGGAGATACGGTAATTCAGGAGGGGGATGTGCTGGTGGAGGCACAGTTTTAAATATCCGTCCACAGCTGTGCAGCAACAATATCTGCGTCCTGTCCACCCCCTTCGATTGACGGGCCTTTCCAAAAAATGTATAATGATCGTAACGGTTCAAGGCGGAGGGAGATGGATATGATTGCGCTAAAGGCTGAGGATGTGAAAGATTTTACCTCGAAATTATTTTTGGGGGAGGCGTTTGACAGCTTCCTGGTAAAAGAGGCAAAAATCGTTACATATAACCAATTTTCCATTGACGGGCATATACGGAAGGGATATTTTGGACCTGAAGAGATGGAAGAAAAGGGAATTGAAGAATTTTCCTCCTGGTCCATGCTTCGGCCATTCTGTTTTTCTCTTATTAAAGGCAAGAAACTGCCGGAGAGCTTCCACATTGTGCTGCAGCTCTCTCCGCGCGGCACCGAGCGATTTGCAGATTCTTCCGGCTGCGGTATTGATGGAAAGCAAATCCAGGGCCTGTACTTGAATATCCGCTATGAGGATAGCGCATTATACTGCATAACGGGAGTTGGCCTTACATTTTTTACAACGGACAAAACACTGGAGAGGGAATGGGACGAGGGGGTAAAAAAATTTCTCCATGCCAAAGGAATCGTGTATTCCCAGCAGTGAACCCCGGGGCGTGCTTCGGAAGTGAACACGGCTCTGGTGAAGAGGGAGGGATTGTTTATGGACAAGACGAAACTGACGCAAGCATTGGACCGCTTGGTTGCCCAGGCGGCCGCAAATGACAATCAGCTGGATATAGCGGCGGTAATGGATGCTTTTGCAGGCTCCTCGGTGACGCCGGAGGAGATGGAGGAGGTTTACAGCCGCCTGGAAAAGCGCGGAATTAAAATCCAGGCAGATGAGGAGGGCCAGGTTCATGGAGAAGATGACAGCCTTCTTCTGGAGGATGATAAGGGGGACAGCCTGCCGGACGACGTAAATGCGGTCCGGGAGGATTTTCGCTGGAAATACGCCTCCGTGGACGGGGATGACGGGAAGGACACGGATTATGACGGGTATTCTGCCCCCGATTTTTCCGGCGAGGAGGAAGAGGAACAGGAAAATTACAGCCAGGAGGGAATTCTGGAAGGGGTTTCCAGCGCAGATCCCATCCGGGAATATTTAAAGGAAATCGGCTCCATTCCCCTCCTATCGCCCGAGGAGGAGCAGGAGCTTGCCAAGAAAAAGTCCGCCGGGGATGCTGAGGCAGGCCGCAAACTGGTGGAGGCAAACCTGCGCCTGGTGGTGAGCATTGCCAAGCGGTATACGGGGCGGGGGATGAGCTTTCTTGACCTGGTGCAGGAGGGAAACATCGGCCTTATGAAGGCGGTGGAGAAATTTGATTACACCAAGGGCTACCGGTTAAGTACCTATGCTACCTGGTGGGTGAAGCAGTCCATCACCCGGTCACTGGCAGACCAGTCCCGTACGATCCGTCTTCCCGTTCACATGGTGGAGGCGGTGAATAAAATCCGCCGGGCCCAGAGGGCCCTCTCGGTGAAGCTGGGACGGGAGCCTTCCAACGAGGAGGTGGCCAAGGAGGTTAACATGTCGGAAAAGCGGGTGGCGGAGCTCATCCAGGCATCCGGGGATACTGTGTCTTTGGAGACCCCTGTGGGCGATGAGGACGGCTCCAATCTAGGGGATTTTGTGGCGGACGATGTCGGGGGCTCCACGGAGGAGAAGGCGGAGAGCGTGTTCCTTAGGGAGGAGATTGATGCCATGTTGAAGGGATTGAGTCCCAGGGAGCGGGAGGTGATTATCCTGCGCTTTGGCCTGGAGACGGGCCGGCCCATGACCTTAGAGGAGGTGGGCCGCCGGTTTAAGGTGACCAGGGAGCGAATTCGCCAGATTGAGACCGCGGCGCTGAGGAAGCTGCGCAATCCCACAAGAAGCAAGAAAATTAAGGACTTTTTGCCGTGATGCGGGGCTGAAAAAATAAAGTTACCGCAACAGTTCAGGCAGCGGGCATCTATTCCAATGCGTAAACTGCCACAAATTATCAGCACTCAATGCAAAAGAGTGCTGATTTTTTATTGACATTTCTTTCAACAGGTACTAAAATGTAAGAGTGGCTGAAACCGGGCTTGGGAATCCGGGTGTATTGAGAAAGGATTTTTTGGCTCGGCAGGATTTTATTTACAAATGCAGGAGCTGTTCCGGACGGATACCGATGGGGACGGCTGCGAATAGGAAGAAAGAGGCGAATGGATATGGCAAAAAAAGGAAGTTTGTCTATTACAAGTGAAAATATTTTCCCGGTAATCAAGAAGTGGCTGTATTCTGATCATGACATCTTTTACAGGGAACTGATCAGCAATGGCTGCGACGCCATTACCAAGTTAAAGAAGCTGGAGCTCATGGGCGAGTACGAGAAGCCCGAGGACGTGGACTACAAGATTCAAGTCAGCGTAAACCAGGAGGAGAAGACCATCAAGATCACGGACAACGGCCTGGGCATGACCGAGGAAGAGATTGACAAGTATATCAATCAGATCGCGTTCTCAGGCGTGCAGGATTTTATGGCAAAGTACAAGGACAAGGCCAATGAGGATCAGATTATCGGGCATTTCGGCCTGGGTTTCTACTCCGCGTTTATGGTAGCGGACAAGGTGACGATTGATTCTCTTTCCTGGCAGAAGGATGCGAAGCCCGTACACTGGGAGTCCGAGGGCGGCATTGACTTTGAGATGAGCGACGGGGACAAGAAAGAGGTGGGTACCACCATCACCCTGTATCTGAAT
>CALWBS010000252.1 GCA_944376135.1 uncultured Enterocloster sp. | reverse complement strand
CATGATATTTGACACCCATGCGCACTATGACGACGAGGCCTTTGACGAGGATCGGGAGGCGCTTTTAGCTTCTTTAAAGGAGGCGGGAATCGGCGCGGTCACTAATGTGGCGGCCAGCCTGGAGAGCTGCCGGACCACGTTAAAACTGGCGGAAACATATTCATGGATGTACGGGGCGCTGGGCATTCATCCCAGCGAGAGCGGGGAGCTGCGGGAGGAAGACATGGAGCGGCTGTCCGGACTCCTGCGTCATGAGAAGATACGAGCGGTGGGAGAGATTGGTCTGGATTATTACTGGGAAGAGCCGGACCATGAGATTCAAAAAAAGTGGTTCGTGCGCCAGCTTGCCCTTGCAAGGCAGGCGGGACTTCCTGTCATTATCCACAGCCGGGATGCGGCTAAAGATACACTGGACATCATGAAAGCCGAGAAGGCCGAAAGCCTGGGCGGGGTGATCCACTGCTTTTCCTATGGGAAGGAGATAGCCAGGGAGTATCTGAACATGGGATTTTATCTGGGAATCGGCGGGGTACTCACCTTTAAAAACGCCAGGAAACTGAAAGAGGTGGTGGAATATGCGCCCCTTTCCTCACTGGTGCTGGAGACAGACTGCCCGTATCTGGCGCCCGTGCCCAATCGGGGCAAACGGAACGCTTCCTTAAATCTGCCCTATGTGGCCGAGATGCTCGGAGAGATAAAAGGAGTAGGACGGGAGAAGGTGGAAGCGGTCACCTGGGAAAACGCTCTGGCTCTCTACGGTTTGGCTTAACCGCCTTATTCTCGTTCCGCCATTGGCGCGGGGAGATTCCGTGGATCTTTTTAAAAGCACGGGAAAAATGAAGCTGGCTCGGGTAGCCCACGGCATTGCTTATATCCCCGATGGACAGCTCTGTCAGCTTCAACAGTTCCGCTGCCTTGGACATGCGGTAATTAATCAAAAATTCCTGCGGGCTCTTGCCCAGAGCATCTCGAAATATCTTTCCGAAATAGCTTCGGTTCAAGCTGCAGAATCCTGCAATATCCTCCACAGAAATATCATTTTGAAAATTTTGTTCTATAAAGGAGATGGCCTCCTTAATATAAAAATCGCGCATTTTTCCTCCCTGGAGCAGCCTTCTGCTGGAGGAAGAGCGGGTCAGATAATCGAGAAAGAGGTATAAATGCCCCATAAGATGGAAGGGGGACTGGTCAGAGTGCTGGGCGATATAGAGCATCTCATTTTTTAACTCTGCGCTTAAATCCCGCGCGCTGGAGTGATAGATGGGATTGTCCATAGTGAGGCCTGCGATTTCCAGCGCTTCTTTGACTTTTAAGCCGTCAAACTCAATCCAGGCATATTCCCAGGGAAGCTTTTCGTCCGCTATGTAGGTATTGATCTGCTTGGGAAAAATCATGAATCCCTGGCCGCTGCGAATCTGATAGGTATTGGTGTGACCCGAGGAATCATTGGACATAAGGACGCCGGTTCCGGAGATTACATAATGGAACAGGTAATGGTTGCGGGTAGCGGGGCCATAGGAGTGGGAGGGATCACAGTGCTCCCAGCCGTACTGGTAAAGGCTGAGATCAACAAAGTTTTCATTGGGGAAGACGGAGAAGAGCAGGTTCTTTTCCATATGCGCGAACTCCTTTGATCACAAATCATATATTCAAGTATATACCAAAATGCCAGGTGATTTCAACTATGGAGGAGAAAAACGGCATTTGGGCATATTTTCCCTAAAACCCTTGCATTTACTGCAAGCATAAGAGATGTTATTATGAATCCACAATAAGGGGAGCACTAAAAAACATACAAAATGGGAGGGGTTTGATGGGCGGAATGCTGAAAAAAATTGGAATTGCCGGGGCTGTGGGAGCGGCCCTGATGCTGTCGGCCTGTTCCTCTGGAAGTTCTGGCAAAACGGAGATGACCTTTCAGATTTGGGATACGGCCCAGCGGGACGGTATGCAGGCACTGATTGATGCCTACGTGGCGGAACATCCAGATGTGAGCATTAAGCTGCAGGTAACAAGTTGGGATGAATACTGGACGAAGATGGACGCCGCAGCGGAATCCAACCAGCTTCCGGATATTTTCTGGATGCATACGAATGAGATTCTAAAGTACGCAGACTATGGAATGCTGGAGGATGTGACCAACCTGTATGACGATGTGGATCCAAACTACTACACGGAACATTTCTCGGAGATTGCGCTGAACAATGCCAGGGGGAGCGACGGCAGGATCTACGGTGTACCCAAGGATAAAGATACGGTTTGCCTTGTGTACAATAAGGAGCTGTTTGACGCGGCGGGAGTGGCTTATCCGGATGAGAGCTGGACGTGGGATAACCTGGTGGAGGCTTCCCAGCAGATTTATGACGCTACCGGAAAATATGGTTATATGGCCTATGCGGATGAACAGCTGGGCTACTGGAATTTTGTATACCAGGCGGGCGGACAGATTTTGACGGATGATAAGACGAAGGGAGATTTTTTGAATCCGGGAACAAAGAAGGGAATGGAGTTTTATATAGGCCTCCAGGATTACGACTGGTGCCCGGATCAGAATTATTTCGCCCAGACAAATCCCGGAACTGCTTTTTTCTCCGGACAGGGAGCTATGTATCTGGAGGGAAACTGGAATCTTCTGGCGCTCCTTCAGAACAATCCGGAGATGGAAGGCAAATGGGATGTGGCGGTTCTGCCCAAGTGCCCGGATCCTGTGAAAGGGGATGGACGGGCGACGATTTCCAACGACCTGTGTTATGTAACCGGGGCGAGAGGGAAAAACAAGGAGGCAGCCCTTGACTTTATCAAGTTTCTGGGAACCGAGGAAGGCCAGCGTATTCAGGGAGAGTCCGGTGTGGCGATCCCTGCCTATGAGGGGCTTGAGGACACCTGGATGCAGGTCTTTGAGGGGAGACTGAGTGTGCAGAAGTGCGTAGATATGTTTGAATATGGTGTGCAGAGTGTGAATAATGCCTCGCGTCCCAACTGGAAGTCAGCGGTCAGCGATATACTGATCAAGATGTACATAAAAGAGCTGACGATTGATGAGGGCCTGCAGGCCATGCAGGATGCTGTGGACAAAGCCAGCGCGCCGTAAAGAAGGGGGAAAATAGGAGTTATGGATAGAAAGAAGTTTTTAAATGAAGATGCAAAATGGGGCTACATACTGATCGCGCCTACCATCATCGGCCTTCTGGTTTTAAATGTATATCCGTTTATAGAGACGCTGATTTTGAGCTTCTCCACGACCCATCCCTTTGGTATTTACGAGATTACCGGAGTGGGAAATTATGTGGAAATGTTCCAAAGCCCGGAATTCTGGAAAGCTACCTGGAATTCGATTTACTTCTGTATTTTGACGGTGCCGCTTGGAATTTTCCTGGCTCTGGTGACCGCAGTACTTTTAAATGCCAAGATTGCGGGCAAGACAGCATTCCGCGCCATCTATTTCCTGCCCATGGTTGTGGCGCCCGCTGCTGTGGCAATGGTTTGGAAGTGGATTTTTAATTCAGATTATGGTATTCTTAATCAGATATTGGGAGTGAAAATCAACTGGATTACAGACCCGCACATTGTGCTTATTTCCTGCGCGGTGGTGGCGATCTGGAGTGCCATCGGCTATGACGCGGTGCTGCTTTTATCAGGAATCCAGAATATTTCCAAGAGCTACTACGAGGCGGCTGGACTGGACGGCGCCTCCAAGGTACAGCAGTTCTTCTTTATCACGCTTCCTATGGTTTCGCCCACCCTGTTTGTGGTTCTGATTATGCGCCTGATGTCCTCTCTGAAGGTGTATGACCTGATTTACATGATGGTGGATCAGACCAACCCGGCGTTAACCAGCGCCCAGTCCCTGATGTATCTGTTCTACAGGGAGTCCTTTATAGCGGGCAACCGGGGTTATGCCTCCGCCATCGTTATCTGGACGGTGCTGCTCATCGGAATCGTAACGGCCATTCAGTTCTGGGGACAGAAAAAATGGGTCAACTACGAGGTATAGGAAGGAGAAGGATGTATGGATTCTTTAAGCAGAAACAGAAAAATCGCAACCGCCTTGGTGTATCTGGTCCTGGCGGCCGGCGCCGTGCTGATGATCTTTCCCTTTGTGTGGATGCTGCTCACCAGCTTTAAGTCCATGGCGGAGAGCATACAGATCCCGCCGACCATCCTGCCTGCAAAATGGCTGGCGGAAAATTACAGCAATGCCTTAAAGAGCCTTCCGTTTATCCGGCTCTATATTAACACGGCTTTGCTGATTCTGCTCCGGGTGGCCTGCGCGGTGGCATTCTCCTCCGCTGCCGGCTATGCATTCGCGAAGCTGAAATTTCCGGGCAAGAACGCGCTGTTCAGCCTTGTGCTGATTCAGATGATGCTGCCCTCCCAGATTTTTATCATTCCCCAGTACCAGATGCTGG
>CALWBS010000251.1 GCA_944376135.1 uncultured Enterocloster sp. | reverse complement strand
CAGCAGGAAGCTCAAGGACTATCTGGAGTGAGGGAGAATGACGACGGGAGGAACATGTGTTGAGAGAACAAATGAAGCGCTCGGCGTGTCCGTCATGGCTGCGTCTGTCCGCGCGTCTGATGCAGGTGGCGGCATTTGTGCCGGAGAAGAGTTTAGCGGCAGATATAGGAACGGATCATGGGTATGTGCCCATTTATCTGGCGTGTACAGGAAAAATCCGAGGTGCCCTGGCGATGGATGTGGGAAAGGGGCCTTTAGAGCGGGCACAGGCGCACATTCAGGCGTATGAGCAGTGGGCTGCCGGTTCTCCCAGCGTCTCTGTCCGCACCCGTTTAAGCAATGGCCTGCAGGCATTGAGACCCGGCGAGGCGGACACGGTGATTATAGCCGGTATGGGCGGAGAGCTGGTGCTTGGCATTCTGGAAGAGGGACGCCATATGTGGGAGAGCGTGAAGACATGGGTTCTCTCTCCGCAGTCCAATTTGGACAAGGTGCGGCGTTATCTGGAGAGCCATGGCTTTTTCATAGAGGATGAGGCCATGGTAAAGGAAGACGGAAAGTTTTATACGGTGATGAAGGTTCATCGGGGGGAGGAAACGCTCGGCAGGGAGATTTATTTCCGCTACGGAAAGCGGCTGATCGAAAAGCGGGAGCCGGTGCTGGCAGAGTATCTTGCAAAGGAAGAAAAACGGGTGAGGGGAATCCTTGACGGGCTTGAAGGAAGCGGCCCGGAGGGGACAGAAAGCCTCACGGAGAGCCAGAGAAAAGCCCGGGCTGCTCTGGAGGATGAATTGGGACTGATAAAGGAGGCACTTTATGAAATGCAGTGAGATTATAGAAAACCTGCAGGGGCTGGCGCCGGAATCCTGCGCCTGTGACTGGGACAATCCTGGGCTTCTGGCAGGGCGGAGCGATAAGGAAGTAAAAAAGATTTATATTGCCTTGGATGCCACGGACCGGGTGGTGGAAGATGCCGTACGGTGGGGAGCGGACATGCTGCTCACCCACCATCCCCTTATATTCAAGGCAATTAAAAAAGTCAATGACGGGAATTTTATCACAAGGCGGCTGGTGAAGCTGATCCAGGCAGATATCTCCTATTATGCTATGCACACCAATTTTGACGCGGCGCCCGGCTGTATGGCAGATATGGCCGCGGCCCGGCTGAAACTTACGGACTGCGAGCCCTTGGACTTCATGGGGGAAATGGATAGGGAAGGAGAGTCCGTGGCCTACGGTGTGGGAAAAAGGGGAATTTTGGAGCACCCCGTGACCGTTCGGGAACTGGCGGAGCGGGTGAAAGAAGCATTCGGCCTTCCCTTTGTGCTGGTTTACGGTCAGGAATTTATGGAAAAAACGGTGAGCCGTGTGGCTGTGTGCCCCGGAGCTGGGGGGAGTACCCTGGAGGAAGGAATTCGCTGGGGAGCACAGGCTTTTGTCACCGGGGATATCAGCCACCATACGGGAATCGATGCTGCTGCCCAGGGAATGGCCGTTATCGATGGAGGCCACTACGGGCTGGAGCATATGTTTATCTCCTACATGGAAGAATATTTAAAAGGGCATTTGGGAGATGCCGCAGAGATTCGAAAGGCAAAGCCGGAATGGCCGGCGGTTCTGCTGTGAGAAAAGAGATGCAGCATGCCCAAACGGCTATGGAAAAAAAGTACAGAATAAGAGAGGAGGCGTCTGCCCATGGCAGTTGTGACGATTGGAGAAGAGAAACGGGAATATCCTGAGGGAACTACCTGGCTGGAGGTGGCCCGTGAATACCAGCACTTATATGAGGACGATATCCTGCTGGTGCAGGTAAACGGAAAGCTGCAGGAGCTCCACAAGCATGTGAAAGAGTGCCGTCTGCGCTTTGTGACGGCTCGGGAGAAGCCGGGCATGTCCGCCTACCAGAGAAGCGCCACCCTGCTGATGTTAAAGGCGTTCTACAGTGTGGTGGGTTCGGAAAACCTGGAGAAGATCGTGGTGGACTTCTCCGTTGGAAAGGGTGTATTCGTGGAGCCCAGGGGAAATGTCACGGTAACCCCCGAGCTTCTTGAACGCGTGAAGGAGAAGATGCGGGAGTACGTAGCCCGCAAAACGCCGATTATGAAGCGCAGCGTGTCCACGGAGGATGCCATCGAGCTCTTTCACTCCCACAAGATGTACGACAAGGCGCGCTTATTCCGCTACCGCATGGTATCGCGGGTAAATGTGTACAGCATTGACGGGTTTGAGGATTACTACTACGGGTATATGGTGCAGAATACCAGTTATATCCGGTATTTTGACCTGATTCCCTATCACTATGGCTTTGTGCTGATGCTTCCCAATATGAACGATCCCAAGCAGATACCGGAATTTGTCCCACAGGAAAAGCTCTTTGCGGTTCTGGCTGAGGCTTCCCGGTGGGGAAGGCTTATGAATTTGGAAAACGTAGGCTGCTTAAATGAAGCCGTTTCCCGGGGGGAGATGTCCCATCTGATCCTTATTCAAGAGGCGCTTCAGGAAAAGAAAATTGCGGAGATTGCCGCAGCGGTGTCAGAGCGGAAAAATGTAAAATTTGTTATGATTGCCGGTCCATCCTCCTCGGGAAAGACCACGTTTTCCCACCGCCTGTCCATCCAGCTCGAGGCCATTGGACTGAAGCCCCATCCTATTGAGGTGGATAATTACTTTGTAAACCGGGTGGACAGCCCCAGGGATGAGAACGGGAATTACAATTATGAGGTGCTGGAGTGCCTGGATGTGGAGCTCTTCAACCGGGACATGTCGGCTCTTCTGCGGGGCGAGGAGGTGGAGCTTCCCTATTATAATTTCAAAAAAGGTGTTCGGGAGTATCACGGGAATCGCTTAAAGCTCGGCGATGGGGATATCCTGGTGATTGAGGGTATCCATTGCCTCAACGACCGCCTGTCCTATTCCCTCCCCAAGGAGAGCAAATTCAAAATTTATATCAGCGCTCTGACCCAGCTGAACGTGGATGAGCACAACCGGATTCCCACAACGGACGGCCGTCTGCTGCGCCGGATGGTGCGGGATGCCAGGACCCGGGGGGCCTCGGCCCAGGACACCATCCGCATGTGGCCTTCGGTGCGCAAGGGGGAGGAGGAGAATATTTTCCCCTATCAGGAGGAGGCGGACGCCATGTTCAACTCTGCTCTGGTCTATGAGCTGGCAGTGTTAAAGCAGTACGCCCAGCCGCTGCTCTTTCGGATTCCCAGGGATTCGCAGGAGTATCTGGAGGCTAAGCGGCTCCTCAAATTTTTGGACTATTTTATCGGAGTGAGCAGCGAGGATATACCGAAGAACTCGATTTTGCGGGAGTTTATTGGGGGGAGCTGCTTGGATGTGTGAATGAAGAATACAGCGCGAGAGTTTCTGGACTAGCGCTGTATTTTTTTTCACTAATTTTTTTGAATTTGGTGGCAGGATGCAAAAAATGCATAATAAAAAAGAAGATTGATTGTAGATATTATATAAAATTGCCAATATAAGGCAAATTGGAATTGCAATTCTATGATCACACATGTATAATACATTTAATAAATCATCATCGATGGTTTAAAAAGTGTGAAAGGAGATGCAAGCAAATGCAAGATTATTTGAGTATTGCAAACAGCGGCTTGATGTGGGCCGCGGTATCAGTCCCCATGGCGGTAATGGCCGTTCAGGTTTACCTGCTTCTCACGCGCTCTCTGAAGGATGGAAAGCGCATGGGAATCAAGAATGAACAGATAACAAGCGCAGTGATTGCCTCGGCCACAGCCTCAGTAGGGCCCTCCGTCTCAATCCTTGCGGGCATGGTTTCCCTGATGGTCATGATGGGAGCGCCCATTGCATGGATGCGCCTCTCCTATATCGGAGCCGTTATGTATGAGATGACATCGGCAGATGTGGGTGCCCAGGCGGTTGGCGTGGCCTTTGAGCAGTCCTCCATGACGGCGGAAGCCTATGCAAACGGCGTGTGGGCGATGACACTGGGAAGCATTGGCTGGATTCTTGTGGCAGGTCTCTTTACGCACAAAATTGATTTTCTGCGGACAAAGCTGGCAGGGGGAAATTCCAAGGCTTTGCCAATCATCACGGCGGCGGCGACATTAGGATGCTACTGCAGCCTGACCTTTGACAAGATGTATCCGGTGGCCGCAGAGAATAAGAACATTTACGCGGTGATCGGCGGTGCGCTGACGATCCTGGTGCTTTCTACATGGAACAAAAAACGCAAAGCCAAATGGGTTTCCAACTGGAGTGCAACAATTGCCATGGTGATCGGCGTGGCCTGTGCCTGTATTTTCTAAAGAGAAGGAGGGATTGGATAGATGAATGAAAATCAAACCGTACAGCAGATTTATGATAAAGAATATATTCCCTACAGTATAAAAGTGGGCCGGCTTACCTGTCTTTTAGGAGTTGCGACGAGCTTTGTGCCGGTGATTATTTTGTCATTTGTGTTTAAGGTGGTTCCGCCCATCGATGCGATCATTGCTGCGGCGACAATCCGCATCAGCGCCTGCCTGGTGTACTACTTTATCGAACCTATTTCCTTCCAGCCGATTCTGGGAATCCCCGGTACATACATGGCCTTTTTATCCGGCAATCTTTCCAACCTTAGGGTGCCTTGTTCGTCCGTGGCCCAGCAGGCGGCGGGAGTGGAGGAGGGAACGCCCCAGGGAGCGGTGTTCTCCACTATCGGTGTGGCGGTGTCCATTGTTGTGAACCTGGCAGTTCTGACCATCGGCGTGCTTTTAGGAGCCCAGGTAATCGCCATGATCCCCAGCTCTCTGGTGAGCGCTCTGGTTTATCTGGTGCCGGCCCTTTACGGCGCTATGCTCATGCAGATGATTCTCTATGCGCCCAAAGTGGCGGTGATTGCGGTCCCTCTGGGAATTATCACGCTGTTTATGAGCAAGCAGGGCATCTTCGACAGCTCTATGGCAATTTTGATCAGCGTGTTTGGCTCTATTATTATAGGACGTATGTTACTGAAAGCGGGGTGGCTTGATGATCAGCAGTAAAGAAGAAAAATTTTTTGAGGCGGTTGACGCACGGGAGGAGGCGCTGGCAGCGCTTTCAAAGGAGATCTGGGGATATGCGGAGCTCGGCTTAAAAGAGGTTCAGTCCTCCAAGGCTATCGCGGCGTATCTGGAGAAAGAAGGGTTTAAGGTACAGCTGGGCGTGGGCTCTATTCCCACAGCTATTTGCGCTGAGTACGGCTTTGGCCATCCGGTTATCGCATATCTGGGCGAGTATGATGCGCTTCCGCAGCTGGATCAAAAGGTGGCCTCCCATAAGGAGTGGCAGCATCCGGAGCGGCCGGAGAGTCCGGGCCACGGCTGCGGGCACAACAACCTGGGCGTGGGCGCAGTGGGAGCTGCCGTCTTTTTAAAGGAGGCCATCGCCTCCGGGGCGGTAAAAGGAACGGTGCGATTCTACGGCTGTCCGGCAGAGGAGACGCTGGTGGGAAAGGTATTTATGGTACGGGACGGGGCCTTTAAGGATGTGGACTGCGCTATGACCTGGCACTCCCATGCGTACAACGGCGCCTGGGGCGCCTGCTATACCTGCATGAATTCCGTGAAATTCCATTTCCACGGAAAAGCCGCCCACGCTGCGGGCCATCCCTTTGACGGGCGGAGTGCCCTGGATGCGGTGGAGCTGATGAATGTGGCGGCGAATTATATGCGGGAGCATGTGAAGCCGGATGTGCGTCTGCACTATGCCACAATTTTTAACGGGGCGCCCAACGTGGTTCCGGATAAATGCTCCGTCTGGTATTATATTCGCGCGCCAAAGCGCAAAGACGTGGACGAGGTGTATGCATGGCTCTGCGACTGCGCCAAGGGAGCGGCACTTATGACCCAGACAACCTTTGATATTGAATTTCTCACAGGATGCAGCGAAGTGCTTCCAAACGATGTGCTGGAGCAGGTGATGCTGACGGCCTACAAGGATGTGGGCGCTCCGAAGTTCACGCCGGAGGACTATGCCTTTGCAAAAGAAATCGCACAGACATACCCGGAGGTTTTGGCAAGGGACCGAAAGGTCATGAAGGAAGAGTACGGGGTCAATGGGGATGATAAGTTCCTCTGCGATGTGGTGTTTGATAAAGTAATTGAAAATCGTCTGGTGGCGCCGGGATCAACGGATGTGGGGGATGTGAGCCATGTGGTTCCCACGTACCAGATTTATGTGGCGGGACAGGGAATCGGGTGCCCCGGGCATTCCTGGCAGATGACCGCCTACAGCGGCAGCCATGTGGGAATCG
>CALWBS010000250.1 GCA_944376135.1 uncultured Enterocloster sp. | reverse complement strand
GCAATCTCCGCCGGAGACCAGGTAAATAAGACCGGGGATGCCAAGGAGGAGGAGTACGCGGGTTACCTTTCCGCCAGCGCGTTAAAGAGCCTGCCGGTTGCCACAACCATCGGAAACCATGACTCCCTGAACCCGGATTATTCCTACCACTTCAATAACCCGTATCCCACTGGGCTGGGAATGACCCAGGCGGGCGGCGACTACTTCTATACATACGGCCCGGGTCTCTTCATTGTTCTGAATACCAACAATTACAATGTGGCGGAGCATGAGCTGGCGATTCAGCAGGCAGTCAATATGTACCCCAATGTGCAGTGGAGAGTTGTGACCATTCACCAGGATATCTACGGTTCCGGTCTGGATCACTCCGACACGGACGGCATGATCTTGAGAACCCAGCTCACCCCTGTGTTTGACCGGTATGACATCGATGTGGTGCTTCAGGGACATGACCACACCTACAGCCGTTCCAAGATTCTCTACGGAGACGGACAGACCCATGGAAGCTATGAGTTCCGCCTCAACGAGGAGGGCGACGACTACGACTGGGACAACGCGTACAACCGGGTGAACGGCGAGAGAATTCCGCTGGCTCCCGAGGAGACTGACGCGGCCGGCCAGGATGCGCTGAACCGGTTTACGGCGGACAACCACTGCTATACGATTGAGGACGCAGGCGGCATGTATGTGACCGACCCGGCGGGAACCCTCTACATGACAGCAAACTCCGCTTCCGGTTCCAAGTATTACGAGCTGATTCCCGGCCAGCAGGACTATGTGGCCAACAGGAGCCAGAACTGGCTGCCCAGCTACTCCATCATCGATATGGACGCGGATGATTTCAGCATCACCACCTATCAGATTACAGATGCGGGCGATGTACAGGTAATTGACAATACCTTTACCATCCACAAGACTACGACCAGATAATAGGGAATTGATATGCTGGAAATGAATAAAAACAAAATCTTTCGGTATCTTGTGACCGCGGCCGTTGTGGCCGCGGTCATCGCCTGGGTAATCCGGTTAAATGACATCACAAAGACGCAGCTGGTAAACCGGACGGGGCAGACATTTGAGACAGGGATCGTGACAGAAATTCTCCAGGATAATCTTCAGGCGGACGGCACCCGGGTGGGGCAGCAGACTGTGGCGGTTCATATGACAAGCGGGGAACGGGAAGGAGAGGACTTGGTGACCACCAGCAGCTCCGGCTTTCTGTTCGGCGCAGCCTGCACGCCGGGATTAAAGGTCATTGTGATGCAGAGCGTGGCAGGGGATGTGACGGTTACCAGCGTCTATTCCGTGGACCGGACAGCGATAGTCATTGGCTTTGCAGTACTCTATATAGCGGTGCTGTGCCTGGTGGGAGGCATGCAGGGAGTGAGGGGTGCCCTGGGACTGGTTTTTACTTTTGCTGCGATTATTTTTGTGTATCTGCCTCTGGTTTACCGGGGATATTCTCCCTTCTGGGTGTCGGTCTTCATCTGCGCCGTGACTACCCTGGTGACCATGTATTTTATCGGAGGGGCAGCGAAAAAGACGGTGTGCGCCACGGCGGGAACCATTGCAGGGGTCATTATTGCCGGACTGACAGCCGCAATCTTTTCCCGCCTCACCGGCGTCACGGGCTGGAATGTTTCGGATATTGAGAGCCTGATGGTATTAAATCAGACAAACGGCATTCAGGTGGGCGGCCTGCTCTTCTCCGGCCTTCTCATAAGCGCTTTAGGAGCCGTGATGGATGTGGCGATGTCCATCTCCAGCGCCATGCAGGAGCTCTGCAGCCAGCGTCCCCAGTTTACCCGCATAGAGCTGATGAAGGCGGGGATGCGCGTGGGCCGGGATATGATGGGGACAGACTCCAATACATTGATTCTGGCCTTTGCGGGGAGCAGTCTCTCCATGCTGGTGCTGAACTATGCCTACGATCTGCCCTTCCTTCAGATGATTAACTCCAACAATACCGGCATCTCCGTGATGCAAGGGCTTTCCGGAAGCTTCGGGATTGTGCTCAGTGTTCCGGCAACCGTCGTGATGGCAGCCTATATCTACAAAGCCGGAGAAAAGGACAGTGAAAAAGAAGCCGAGGAAAATAAGGCCGGCTAAGTCAGCCTACCAGCTTTGCGTTTGGATAAATCCGTTCGATCCGCTCGTCGGGAAAGCGCTCATCCAAAATCTGCTCGATGCGGTTTGAGGGGACGGCGTTCTCCTGGTGCCGGGCGGAATAGCGGGACAGAGCCATGGCTGAGATGAGAAGGTCAAATGCCATAAATGCAATCAGAATCCGCATGAGCCAGGGCCCCAGCGTCGGGGACAGGCTCTCGATAAGGCTGGAGAGCCGGGGATAAAGCGCTTTCAGCCACACAACGGCGGCAATCCCCCAGAAAAAACAGTAGAGCAGGTTGATGCGGCCGCCGAGGTTAAAGGGAATACTGCTGTAATCCCAGAAGATGGTTCCGAACACAAGCTCTGAGAGCACGCTGCATATGTACTCGTAGGCGCCGCCCAGAATGGTTCCGGCAAAAAAGATATACCGGTCGCTCTTATCCTTATATTTGTAGAGCAGGGCGGTAAAAAGGGTGCAGCCAAAGCCCCAGACAATGCTGAAAGGACCGTAGACCACGCTGCTGCGGCTCATGAGCACCCCTGTGGTGGCATAACAGAAGATGGTTTCCGTCACGTCCCCGAGGAAGGAACCTAGGAAGAAAAGACCTGCCAGCTTATAAAAGCAGCAGCCCTGGGCAAAGACCTTTTCTCCCGGGCTTTTTTCATGTGTCCTGGGCAGAACCGGAATCTCTGCCGCCAGATTGGGATAGGCGTGGAGCACTCTCTTCTGGATGCGGCGGGGGAGAGCTCCGGAGGAGGGAAGGGAGGGATCGAGGAAACGCCGCCTAAGCTGCCAGACGGAGGCAAAGGAGCTTAGGAAGTCCGCTGCAAGGAGAACGGCCAGGGCAATAAGAATCACGGTTCCGATCTTCCCGGGAATCAGGCGGATGAGCCGCAGAAGAAGCGGATTCCCCCAGCGCAGGACAAAGACAGCGGCCAGACCGTTTACGGCGGCTGAGGGAAGGCGCACATACCCCTCAAAGGAGAGGCGGGAACGGGAAAAATCCCACCATTTTTTATGGACCAGATGTTCCAGCATGAATCCGGCCAGGAAGGTAAAAAAGGCGGACAGAATCATACCGCCCACAAAGAGCCAGAGAGGCCGTTCTGTCAGCTCCGAGAGAAAGACGGTGAAAACCGCGGCGTCCAGGCCGTATATAGGGCACAGGGGAAGATTTAAGAAGCCTGTATTTGTCAGCTCTCGCCGGGTGATTAGGGAGGAGACGGTGAGGATGAGCCATCCGCCCAGTGAATAGAATAAAAATAGCCATGCAAGCTGATAAAAGGTATATTCCATAAAATTCCTCCCGATTTTACACCGCATGTGCCGAAGCCTCGCGATTTTATTAAGAGTATATCATTTTTTAGGAGCGCGGTCAAAGGGAGGGGATGAGAAACACTTGCACACAAAAAAAGGATGTGGTATCCTTAAAAGGTGATTGTCCGGCCGGACATAAGAGAAATTACAGCAAGAGGTGAAGAAAGGAATGCCCATAGGGATTATTGTGAACTCGTTGTCGATTGCGTTGGGAGGCGTTCTGGGGGCCGTAGCAGGTCACAAGCTGAAGCAAGAAATCAAAGGAAGTCTGGAACTGGTTTTTGGCCTGTGCTCCATGGGGATGGGAATCAGTTC
>CALWBS010000249.1 GCA_944376135.1 uncultured Enterocloster sp. | reverse complement strand
CAGAAGCACCTTCTCCCCGGAGAGCTGCCCTGCCATCTCATAGATGGAATTATAGGGTTTGACTGTCACGCCAATGCCCTCCAGATATTCCCGCACGGTCTTCCCGTCTTCCCCCAAAGATCCTTCTTTGCCAGAAAGCGGGTCCGCCGGATGCTCCAGAGAAATCGGATCCGCCGGATGCTCCAAAATTTCCGGGTTCACAAACAGATACAGCTGCTCCATGGTTACCATCACATAGGC
The DNA here is from genome assembly GCA_944376135.1 of uncultured Enterocloster sp. Classification (GTDB taxonomy): domain Bacteria; phylum Bacillota; class Clostridia; order Lachnospirales; family Lachnospiraceae; genus Enterocloster. Next base: position 11,983 of record CALWBS010000249.1, on the reverse strand, counting down.
AAGGGGAACCGGATTGAAGCGGATATCATCGCCCCGGATATTTAAGAGCCAGCCTATATCATCCAGCGTCGTCAGAAGATGAACGGTTGCATGGAACTTTTTCATCTGTTCCCGCAGAAATGCGATCTTGTCCTGGGCACTGCGCCCGCAAAATTTCTCATCCAGCACCCAGGCCGGACGGGCGGAGAGCAAAGGACGGTCCTCCCAGATACGGCCAATTAAATCCTGGTCGCACACAATAGACACTTTCTTGTCCTCCAGCCGTTCTTCCAGCTCCCGACCGGAGCGGGCATTTACCACCCGTCCGTCAAATCCCAGACAGCCGCCCTCGGGAAGAATCTCCTCCAAATATTCCTCCGGTGTGGGCACGCCTTCATGCCCCATTTTCATCATCTCCACCTCGGAGCCGGCAAGCTCCCCTGCCGCCTGGACAAAATATCTCCCGTCCACCCAGAGCCGAGCCTTATCCATAGTGATCACCGCAGTTCCCGCAGAGCCCGTAAAGCCAGTGATAAACTGCCGGCATTTAAAGTGCTCTCCCACATATTCCGATTCATGAAAATCCGCTGTAGGCACCAAATAGGCATCCATATGGGCCTGCCGCATCAGCTCCCGCAATTTTTCAATTCTTTTATTGATATCTTTCATCTCTACCTCCTGCATATATTTATCCGGAATGTCTTTGTGCTTCCATTACTCTCTAAGACGGACCGTGCGCCATGGCATCCGCAATAGCCGCCCCAATACCTTCATTATACGTCGGCTGGGCCCGCATGGCAAATGACATTTCTTCCGCCGTCAGCCCATTGGCAATGGCGGTGGCAATCTCTCCGATCATATCCGTAGCCCTAGGGCACATCATCTGGGCGCCTACAATCGTGTTGGAGTACGCCTCAAACACCAGCCGGATAAACCCATTCTCCGAACCTGAGATAATGGACTTTCCATTCTCCCGCATGGAAAAATGACCGCAGCGCACCTTGAGTCCTGCTCTCTTTGCGCCCTCCTCCGTAATTCCCACCGTAGCGATTTCCGGATCTGTGTAAATACAGTTCGGCACAATGGGAAGGGGCACAAACATCCCGCTGGGCACTGCCTGAAGCCGGATGCTGTGGGGTTTGCCCGCCAGCCGTTCTACCACGTACACGGCCTCTGCGGCCGCCACATGAGCCAACTGAGTCTTAGTGCACACATCCCCGATCGCGTACACTCCCGGCTCGCTCGTCTCAAACTCCTGGGTCACAGCAATTTTTCCATCTTTCATCTCTAAAGATACGTCTTCTCCTGTGAGCCCCGCTGTGTTGGGTCTGCGGCCAACCGCCACGAGGACCTGTCCCGCCCGTGTAACCACCGACTCTCCGCCTCCGTTCGGCGTGATGGTGCACCACAGACCTCCTTCCCCCTGGACAAGCTCCGTCACCGTGGAATCACAATAAAGGGAAATTCCTTTCTGCCGCAGATCATTTTCCAACTCCTGGGACATAATATCATCCATAGGCGCCATCAGATGTTTCCGCTTCTCCACAATGGTCACATGGGAGCAGAGATTATTAAATATGGTAGCCAGCTCTACGGCGATCACCCCGCCGCCGATAATCGTCAGCCGGTCAAAATTCCAGCTTTTTGCAGCCAGCAGCCGGTCGCTGTCCCATACCCCGGAAAGATCTGCGCCGGGTATCCCGCTCATAATCGGGACCGCGCCCGTAGCGATAATCACATACTTTCCCTGGAAAAATTCTCTGCCTCCCTCCGCCAGCTCCACCTCAACGGTCCGTTCCCTGCGCAGAGTCCCCTTTCCATACACAACCTCCACACCCTGCCGCTTAAATCCGGCCTCTATGCTCTCCCGGTATTTTGCCACCGCATTGTCCTTATATTTCTGCATCTTAGCAAAATCAAAAGAAATAAAATCCGTAAACACACCAAACTCATCGCTGTTCTGCATCATATGAAACATGTGCGATGCATAGAGCAGGGCCTTTGTGGGAATACACCCGCGATTCACGCAGGTTCCCCCGATGGTTTTCCTCTCAATCACTGCCACCTTCATGCCGAACTCCGCGGCTTTCCTGGCAGCTGTATAGCCCCCGGGGCCTGCTCCGATTACTAAGAGATCATACTGCTTTGCCATTATACCATCTCCTCCCTGTCCTTCTCAAATCAATTCAAAATGCCTGCATGCATTCCAAATGCCATCCTTGTCAATATCATCTGTCACATAATCCGCTGCCTTTTTTAACTCCTCGCAGGCATTTCCCATGGCGATTCCAATTCCCGCCTCCTTAATAATTTCGTAGTCATTCATGCTGTCCCCGAACGCCACCGTATCTGCCCGGTCTATCCCGTAATATTCACAGAGACGTTTGAGCCCCTCTGCCTTGGAGGCGTCCGCCTCCACCACATCCGCTCCCATATGTCCGGAAAACATGGGAAATTTCATATTAGGAAAATGTTTTGTGAGAGCCGCCACTCCTTCCGGCCCCCCCACATATGTAAGGGTGCGCACCGGCATCTCCATGAGCGCCCACACATCCTTAAACCGGCGCCCGCACTCTCCCCAGCGTCTCATATCCCACTCGTCCACCACCTGGGGATTGGTAAAATAATCTCCGTCCTCCAAACTCACTCCCAGAGCCAATCCATGCTCCTCCCCGTAGGACAAAAGTTCCCTAAGAAGCGCCTTGTCCATCAAATGCTCATAGAGCACCTCATCCCCGGCCACCACACGTGCACCGTTCATATGAATCACCGCATCCGGGCCGACCGCCTCCCGATATCCTACACTCAGAGGATGATCCATGTTTCTGCCGCTGGCAATGACAATGAGGTTCTCCCTCCGAAGAAGTTCCAGCGCCCTTTTTGCGCTCTCCGGAATCTCCCAGGTTCCATGGTCCAGCAGGGTCATATCCAGGTCAAAGCTCACAATTCTCTTCTTTTCCGTTTTTATCCGATTCATAAAAATTTCTCCAAAAAAATTTAAAATAGTGCTTGCCAAAATCCGAATCATTTGCTATACTATAGAAGTTCGATTCGGAGTATGGCGTAGCTTGGTAGCGCGCTCGGCTGGGGGCCGAGAGGTCGCAGGTTCAAATCCTGTTACTCCGATTTTTCTTTTAAGGTTTCTGCAGCGGCAGAAACCTTTTTTGTTACCCCGACAAATATGCACGCGATGCGCTCCTCCCTTGCTGCCTCTGCCCATCATATCATGTTCTTTCCCATATTTCAACAATTCACACACAATTGCCGCCGGGCGCACCCATGAGAAAAGGCCTATCTGCGCACTGAGCGGCAGACAGGCCCGGTATTCTTATCGAATCCTCTTGCTAAATATCCATCCCTATTTGTACAGTGACAATCCGTCAAACAGGAGAACAGGCTCGTCCCAATCGTTGTCCACTGTGAGTGATACTTCCACCCTCACCTGATTCTGGCCCGTCACATCCACGCCGAAATAAATCGTCTTTTCATTATAATGGATATCCTGGGAAGTATAGAGCACCTGGTCGTTATCCCCATACACTGTTATCTTTGCCATGATGGAGCTGCTAAACTGGGAAGACGGAGCCACATAGCCGGCCAGCAATGTGTACTCACCATTCAGGGCTGCCTGCACATAACTTCCCTTGCCTTTCAGGCGAATAGCGTTGGTCCAGCGGTCTCCTTCGGAGTTCTTTCCCGATGTAATGATATTATATCCGTTGGTCGTGAGACCTTCCGGAAGATTCTGCACCAGATACGGCGTTGTCAGATCCGTAATATTGGCTGGAACCGTCTCTCCCTCTGTAGGAACCCACGCTCCATCCGCCCCCAGCTGATGGCCGTTCACCGTGGTGCTGGCCGCCATGATTCCGCTGGGATAGAGGAAATACCACTTTCCGTCAATCTCCTTCCAGCCCGTCTGACGCACGCCCGTCTCATCAAAATAATACCAATGGCCGTCGATGGTCTGCCAGCCGGTCAGCATCCAGCCGCTGTTGTTCATATAGTACCAGTTTCCCTTATCCTCAACCCAGTCATTGTATACATAGTTATTTGTACCCCTCTGGTATTTCCACTGATTATTCTCGTATTTCCATGTGCCTGCAAAAGCAGGGACAGCCATAACCGCACTCAGTACCAGAGACGCAATTGTTGTAATCACCCGTTTCTTCATGCCCGTTCTCCTTTCCGAAAATTCTAAAACATCTTGTAACAGTTTAGGGCGGCGGTTACAATATTTCCTTTATTATAATTCATTCCCGGATCTAATGCAACTACGCTTTTTCTTACAATTTCGGGTAATACAAGGAAACTTTTCCCATTTTCCGCGTTTTTTTGACATATTTCGCTTTATTGTCCATCCATGTTGGTCCTGTGTCCCATATCTCTTCCTCCCCGCCTTCCGGCTCTCTCTCCTGCCTGGGTAATCGTCCCGCTCACCACAATACTCTGAGTTTCATCCCCTGTTTTCAGCTCCAGCTCATCTCCCTCCTCCAAGCCCGGCAGACTGATGAGCACGCACGCAAATGCTTTCTCCGGCACAAACTCCAGCAGGATCTCCCCGCTGCTGTCCGCAAGCTGCACTTGTGTGCCCCCGGCCTGCTCCGCATCATAATACACCATCACCATGGACTGCTCTGATGCCTGGGAAAATGTCTGCATCATGCCTGCGCTGGAGGCCGCCGCAAAGGTGCCGCCGCTGATGAGAGCCGTTCCGTTATAATCCAATGCTCCGTCTCCGCTGCTCTCCGGCCCGCTTATGTAAATCTCCCCTCCTTTGATAAATACATTTCCGTTGGAGTCGATTCCATCTGCCCATGCATTCAAATTAACGGTTCCGCCGGTTATGCGCAAATACGCCTCCTCATTCACCCGCATCTTATCCGATTCCCCTGCTGCATCTCCTCCTGCCGCGTTCACCGCATCGTCCGAGGATGTCACCCGGATATCTCCTCCATTAATGTCAACCTTCAGCCCTTCCAGTCCCTCATTGCTCTTCTCTATAGAAATTGTTCCGCCGTTGATTGTCAGCCATGTCTCAGCATGAATCCCATCATCCTCTGCCTGCACCCGAATTTCTCCGTCCTCGATAATCACATATCCCTTGTCCGCATCCGTATCATTGCTTGCCTGAATTCCGTCCTCTCCGGCCGTAATCTTAAATGTTCCGCCCAGAATTGTCACGGAGTCCTTGCCCTTCACACCGTCTTTTGCCGCTGTAACCTGAATAGTTCCGGAAATTATTTTGAGATCATCTTTTGCGCGCACCCCGTTGCTGTAATTTCCCGTCACAATCAGCGTGCCGGTTCCATTGATCGTCAGACTGTCCTTGGTAAAAATGGCCGCATCCGGCTCATCCTCCTCCTCGGACGCAAACACATACTCCGTACCGTCAGAAACTGAATTCTCCGTCCCGTCCGCCAAAATCAGCACAATTTTTTGACTCTGCATTCCATAAATAGCGGAGGAATCCGTATTTGAGAGCTCGGCTCCGTCAAGCACCAGCCGAACCACATCCTCTTTTCCCGCGTCCACCGCGATCTGTCCCTCAAAATTTCCCCGTATCACATACGTACCTGCCTGAGTAATCCGCACTTCGCCCGCTGTGGCCTGTGCGCCTTCTCCCACTATACCGGCCGCCGTCCCGCTACAGGAAATAATCGTGCTCTCCGCCTCGCTCCAGGCGGCGTCCAGATCCGTCTCATCGCATTCCGCCGTCAAACCGCTCCCCTCAGGCTCCTTTGCACTCTCTGCCGACTGCTTGGGGCCGCCGCGAAAACCTCCCCCGGGGCCTCCTCCCGGACCTCTGCCGGGGCCGCCCGAGCCTCCTCCGGGGCCTCCGGCAAAACCATTTTCCCCTTCCTCCCCTGACGGCGGCTCTCCATAGCCCTGCACCTGGGACGGACTGGCTGTCTGTTCCCTTTCACTCTCCGCTGCAGTTGTCTCAGTCTCCTTGTTCCCGCACGCCGCAAGCTGCAGAGCCAGCACGGCGGCCATTGCCGCGGCGGCCGTCCGAACCGGCCGTGCCCTCTTCTTCCATTTTCTCATAAATTACCTCCTATTTCTCCCCGACCGCACACAATCGGAAGATTTCCATTTCTGCATCGAATTTCATCCAGCATAGCCTTTTCAATCTCTGTCCCTTTCAGGTCCACCTCATACCAAAGCTCATAAAGGCTTCCCATATTTACGGTCTTTACCCGAAGCATGGACGCATGTTTTGTATATTTGGAAAAAATATCGTCAAATATCTCCGTATAATCCAAATCCTCTGGGATCGTTACCTTCAGCTCCCTGCGCAGAAATCGGCTGTCTCTCTCCGGCATTCGCAGGACAATTATTGTGACAGCTCCCACGATAACCACCATCGCAGCAGCCGCTCCCACAAATCCCATGCCGCTTGCCAGTCCCACCGCCATTGCTAAAAATACACTGCATATCTCCCTTGCGCTGCCCGGCAGGGAGCGAAACCGCACCAGACTGAATGCTCCCATCACAGCAATCCCTGTTCCCAAACTTCCATTTACCAGTATAATTACCATCTGCACCACGAAAGGCAGCGTCACCAAAGTCAGCAGAAAGCTGCGGCTGCTCGGGTTCTGATACATGTGAATCCAAGCAATCACAAATCCCAGCAGAATTGAAGCCAGCGTACAGGCCGCGGCCTGCACCAAGGTGATATTCCCGGACGTCTCATAAAAAATACTCTCAAGCACAGGCCAGCCCTCCTATTTCTGCTTTTTGTTCTCTCTCTGAAACAGCTTCCCGCAGCCCTTCCAGTTCCCAGCTTCTTTGGGGCTGTACATACCTGGTATAATACATTCCATATTTCGAGTAGGATGCCGGATAAATCGCAAGCTCCCCGAGAATCCGGCTCAGCCACACGGGCATGACCCCCGGCAGTTTGAGCTCCATCAGAATCTTTTCCTCTTCCAGAATCGGCTTCCCATAAGGCTCCACCTGCAAGTCCAGTTCCCCGGATCTTCCTATAATATCCCAGTCAAACGTGGCCCGGATCTCCGGGTCCATCTGACAGATACGCGCTTCCCTCTCATACGCTATGTACGCCATGGCCCTCAGGCCGTAGCGCCGAATTGTATAATCCAGCTCACTGAAAATCTGCCCCTGCTCCTTTGGCGCAATCCCATAGTACAGATATTTCCTGGCATCCTCAAACCGCATTTCCATCCTTCGCTTATACACAACCGACTCAAACTTCTTTTTTAGCTCCACATAAACCTTTGTATCCAGCCCTATGGTTTCCCCATAGCTGCGCAGCCGCAGCTTTTCCTTATATAATGGTTTCTCAATGGAGGCCCGAATCAGGCGGTAATCCGGCGTATCAAAATACACATTGCAGATCCTGTGGCATCCATACACATCCGGCTGAAATATTCCGCCGAGCACCAGCATCAGATGTCTATACTGCTCCTGCGTCAAAATATATTTCTTTTCGTACCGTTTATACGTCTCTTGCCTCATCCCTTTTCCTCCTCTCGCACGGAATGTGGATTTCTGATGCTCCAAAGTTTATCTGGAAAATGTGTAAACCCCTTGTAGCTTCTGTGTTGAGAATGTGAAAAACGGCACTGTCCCGTATTCTTTCAGGTACAATGCCGTTTTTTGCCGTGTCCGCTTCTCCCCGCGGACATTTATATTTATGCGCATTCTCTATGAATTTTTCATAATCACGCTCTCCACCGCGTCCGCCACATGCTCACAGGCGTCGCAGCATTTTTCAAGATAGACAAAAATCTCCCTCCATGCGATAATCTCAATGGGATCCGCCACCTCAGTGTGCAGGCGCCGCATGGACCGAATAAACAGCCGGTCACCCTCCTCCTCCAGCGCGTTGATATCTACAATCCTCTGATAAATCTCCTTGGACTTTTTAAAATCCGCAAACTCCTCCATCATTTTCTTCAGCGTCTCGCAGCAGCGGATAATCACCTTGGTGAACTCTACCGCGTCCTGACGGATCGAGCGGACATTATTAATGTAAACACGAATCAGCACATCCTCGATCTTGTCCGTCACCTCGTCAATTCCCTGACTCAAAAGAATGATATCCTCCCGCTCAATGGGCGTGATAAATGCCTTCACCAGCACGCCCATCATCTCATGTTTTTTCTGATCCGCCTCATGTTCAATCTGATGGAGCGCGTCCAGGTTTTCCATCAGGGTTTCTACCTGAAAATTATTGAGATTCTCCTCCAGCATCCGGGCCGCCTGGCAGGCGCAGTTGGTACATGCAATAAAATTATCAAAATAATACTGGTCGCTCTTTTTTGACATATCCGTTCTCCTTTATCATTACTGCATCAGCATCATAAACAGTTTTGCCATAACAAATCCAATAAAGCCGCATCCCGGAAACGTCAGAACCCAGGTCATGACCATCTCCTTCACCACGGTAAAATTGATGGCCGACAGCCTCTTCGCCGCACCTACGCCCATAATGGCCGTAGTCTTTGTATGGGTTGTGCTCACCGGAATTCCGAACAGGGAAAACAGAAGCAGGCAGGCCGCCCCTGCCAGATCCGCTGCAAAGCCCTGATACTTCTCCAGGCGCACCATATCCATTCCCACGGATTTAATAATCTTTTTTCCTCCCACAGATGTTCCGATACCCATCACCAGGGAACACATGAGAAGCATCCACATGGGAAGCTGCACTCCGTCCGTAGTATTCGTTCCGTTTACCATGCAGATACCCAGAAAGAGCACTCCCATGAATTTTTGTCCGTCCTGGGCTCCATGCATAAATGCCATGGCCGCAGCCCCCGCAATCTGAGCTCCGCGAAAAAATCCGTTGGTCTTTCTCCTGTCCATATTTTGGCAGAGCCCGGTCACCACCTTGCAGCAAATCAGACCGCACAAAAATCCCAACACCACGGAAAAAATCAATCCGTAAACTACCTTAATCCACTCTGAACCATTGATGGCGGAAAAGCTCCCCTGAATTCCAATAGCCGCTCCCGTAAGACCAGCGATCAGGGAATGGCTCTCACTGGTAGGATATCCCAAATACCAGGCCATCACCGCCCAGACCACAATGGACACCAGCGCCGCACACAGGGCAATCAGGGCCGTGTGGCTGTCATTTCCAAAATCCACCATGTTGGAGATCGTCATTGCCACTGTAGAATTCACCATAGTCATAAACACGACACCTGCAAAGTTGCACAGAGCCGCCATGGCGATTGCCAAATCCACATCCATAGAACGGGTAGACACACAGGTAGCAATCGCGTTGGGCGCATCCGTAATTCCATTGACCGCAATCACTCCCAGGGTCAGCACCACTGTAATGAGAAGCGCCGGATTCTCTGCCATCTGTTCCAGAAAAAACGAGAAAGATAAATCCATCATTTTCTTTCTGTCCTCACCTTTTACAAAATTTTTACTCTTTTTTTACATGCCACATTTTTTATCATAGCATGGATTGAGGACAGAGTAAAGTTAAAATGGCACTAATGTGTCCAGCGCATAAACACAAAACGCCCTGCATCCGGCAATTCCGGAACACAGGGCATTTACACCTGCGGGTAACAGGACTCGAACCTGCACGGTCTCCCACCAGAACCTAAATCTGGCGTGTCTGCCAATTCCACCATACCCGCGTACATGCTAGATCTGCAATAGATTCTATTATTGCTGCCTTTTAATAATATATGATTTAACCTGACTTGTCAACGCCAAATGCTCTTTTAATATTTTTGTGCATTTTGCTTGATTTATTTTGTAATTTCTCATAATTATATAAAATTATTCCAATTTTTCTTGCTTTTCTTTTCGCTTTGTAGTAGAATGGCTTAAAAATCGTTTCTTTTTCACCCCATCTTTCACACAAAAGGAGGGATTCTTTGTGAGCGCATCATCAATGGAACTTGTCTCTGTCTTTATTTCCCTGGCCGCCTTCCTCTTTGCCGCCTGGCTCTTTTCCTGGGTAAAAGGGCAATCTCTGGACAATCAGAAAATCATTCAGGTAAGCAAACTGATTCAGCAGGGTGCACGTACATTTCTCAAACGGGAATTCCAGGTCTTGGCCCGCTTCTGTATCTGTACTGCTCTTCTGATCTTCCTCTTCCTTCCATCTCCCATATGGACGGGCAGCTTTGTCCCCAATCTGATGATGGTAATTGCCTATCTTGCAGGAACCATCTTCTCAGGATTTGCCGGAAAAATCGGCATTGAAGTAGCTACAATCGCCAATGGGAAGTGTGCCGTGGCCGCTAAGGAGGGCATTTCCCCTGCCTTTATGACCGGTTTCCGCGGCGGTGCGGTGATGGGTATGGCCGTGGTGGGCTCCAGTCTCTTAGGCGTTGCACTTGTCTATCTTTTAACTGGTGATTCCACTATCTGTTTAGGCTTTTCCTTCGGCGCCAGCTCTATGGCCCTGTTTGCCAAGGCCGGCGGCGGCATTTTTACAAAAACCGCAGATATCAGCGCGGATCTGACTGGCAAGGTGGAGCTGGGCATCCCCGAGGATGATCCCCGCAATCCCGCAGTTATCGCAGACAATGTGGGGGACAATGTAGGGGATGTCGCCGGAATGGGGGCAGATCTCTTTGACTCCAATGTGGCCTCCATGGCGGCTGCTCTCGTCATGGCCGCATCTCTGGATAAATTAAGCGGCGAAGGCACCTTTGTATCCATGGTTTTCTGCTATGCCTCCCTCGGCCTTCTTGCCTCCATCATCGGCGTGCTCTGTGCCCGAATTGGGAAAAATGGGAATCCGACCCGCGCATTAAATTACAGCACCTACGTGACAACCGCCATCTACATTCTTCTCACCGCAGCTGCCACCGCAGTTTTCGGCTACAATTGGAACATCTGGTGCGCCTGCATTATCGGACTTCTGGTGGGCGTCATCATCGGTATTGCAACAGATTACTTTACAGACGATACCAAGAGTCCGGTGCACAATGTGGCAAAAGCGTCCCGCTCAGGCCCCGCTTTTACCATTCTGTCGGGAATTTCTTATGGATTTATCAGCGTTCTTCCCGCAATGATCGGTATCGGCGTCTCCGCTCTGGCCGCCTATAAGCTCTGTGAAGGCTTGGACCCCACAGGCGTCCATTCCGTAGAGTACGCCATGTTCGGCATCTCCATCGCTGCCGTGGGCATGCTCTCCATCGTGGGCATGATTGTATCCAATGACGCTTACGGCCCTATCGTTGACAACGCAAGAGGTCTTGCCGAAATGGGCGAATTGGGCGATGAAGTCCTTGCCGTCACCGATGAACTGGATTCCGCCGGAAACACAGTAAAGGCGGTTACCAAAGGGTTTGCCGTAGCTGCCGCCGGTCTCACAGTCATCTCTCTTCTGGGCGCTTTTATGAGCGAGGTAAATGAGGCAGCCGCAGTTTACGGCCTGGCAGGAATTTCCGGCTTCGACGTAATGAATCCCCTGGTATTCTTTGGAATGCTCATAGGCGCTGCCATTCCCGCTGTATTCTCCGCGATGCTGATGCTCGGTGTGGACCGCAATGCCCAGCGCATGGTAGCGGAAATCCATCGGCAGTTCCGCGAAATTACAGGCCTGCGGGAAGGAACGTCCCAGCCTGAGTATGATAAATGCATCAATATCGCTACAGACGGAGCAATCCGCGAACTGATTCCTGCAGGCCTCATGGCCATCGTAGCAACCGTATTCGTGGGATTCATCGGCGGTGTTCAGGCCATCGGCGGCTTCCTCACCGGCAATATTATCAGTGGTCTTCTCCTCGCCTTATTTATGTCAAATGCGGGCGGCCTCTGGGACAATTCCAAAAAATACGTGGAGTCCGGCCATGAGGGCGGCAAAGGCTCTGAAACACACAAAGCCGCTGTGGTAGGTGACACAGTAGGAGATCCGTTTAAGGACACCGCGGGCCCCTCCATCAACACCCAGATTACTGTCGTTTCCCTGGTCGCATCCTTGATGTCCACTCTGTTCCTGACACTCTCCATCTTCGGCTGATCCGCATATCAACAAAGCGCCGCAGCATAGGAATCACTT
>CALWBS010000248.1 GCA_944376135.1 uncultured Enterocloster sp. | reverse complement strand
AATTGGAACCCTGAACACAAGCGCCCTCACCGGCGAGAGCCTCCCAAGAGACGCTAGGACCGGGGATGCCATCATCAGCGGCTGCATCAACATGACCGGCGTCCTGCGAATCCGTACCACAAAGGAGTTCGGCGAATCCACCGTATCGAAAATTCTGGATTTAGTTGAGAATGCCAGCTCCCGCAAGTCCCGGTCCGAAGCATTTATCTCCAAGTTCGCACGGATCTACACGCCCGCTGTCTGCTATGCCGCCCTGGCGCTGGCCTTTTTGCCTCCTATTGTGCGGCTGGCCTTTATGGGACTTTCCGGAGACTGGGGCACGTGGGTTTACCGCGCTCTGACCTTTCTCGTCATAAGCTGTCCCTGCGCACTGGTTATCAGCATCCCCTTAAGCTTTTTTGCCGGTATCGGCGGGGCGAGCAACGCCGGTGTCCTGGTCAAGGGTTCCAATTACCTGGAAACTTTGTCCCAAACTAAAATTGTTGTGTTTGATAAGACCGGAACCCTGACCCAAGGCGTATTTGAGGTGAGCGGCATCCACCACAGCCGATTAGAGGACGCGAAGCTTCTGGAGTACGCTGCCTTAGCGGAAAGCGCCTCCTCCCACCCCATCAGCAAGAGTATTCAGAAGGCGTATGGAAAGGAAATTGACCGAAGCCGCGTATCGGATATCCAGGAAATCAGCGGCAATGGAGTCATTGCAAAGGTAGACGGAATCGAGGTTGCCGCAGGCAATGACAAGCTCATGGATCACCTGGGCATCTCCTATATTCCCTGCCACAGCGTGGGCACCATCATCCATATGGCGGTGGACGGAACGTACGCAGGCCACATTTTAATCTCAGATATCGTGAAGCCCCACGCAAAGGAAGCCATTCAGGCTCTGAAGGCCTCCGGTGTGCGCAGGACCGTTATGCTCACCGGCGACTCCCGCAGAGTGGCAGAACAGGTCGCCAAAGAGCTGGGCGTGGACGAGGTTCACAGCGAGCTCCTCCCCGCCGACAAGGTTGCCAAGGTAGAAGAACTGCTGAAGACCAAGTCTGCCAAAGAAAAGCTGGCGTTTGTGGGAGACGGAATCAATGACGCGCCGGTGCTTAGCCGTGCGGATATCGGCATCGCCATGGGCGCCATGGGTTCCGACGCGGCCATCGAGGCCGCCGATGTGGTCCTTATGGATGACGATCCTTTGCAGATTCCCAAGGCTGTCAAAATCTCCCGCAAATGTCTGGGAATCGTGTACCAGAATATCGTGTTCGCCATCGGCGTCAAACTGATCTGCCTGATTCTGGGCGCCGCGGGCATTGCCAACATGTGGCTGGCTATCTTCGCGGACGTGGGCGTGATGATCATCGCTGTGCTGAATGCGATACGGGCTCTATTCGTGAAAAATTTATAAAATCTTTTACAGGAGGAAGCTATGAACGATATTGAACAGAAAATCATCCGTCTTATTGAAGAGCACCAGGAAGAAATTATTCATATCGGAAGAACCATCTGGGAGTATCCGGAGCTCGGCTATAAAGAATTCCGCACCTCGCAGCTCTTCTGTGATTTTATGGAAAAATTCGGCCTCAAAACGGACCGGAATCTGGCCGTCACCGGCGCAAAGGCCTATCTGAAGGATAAGAAAGAGGGAGAACTCACGATCTCCCTTATCGGAGAGATGGACGCCCTGCCCATAGCGGACAGCCCCTATGCCAACCCGGAGACAAAAGCCGCCCACTGCTGCGGCCACAATGCCCAGATGGCCGGGATGATGGGCGCTCTGTTTGCCTTAGCTGACCCGCAGGTGCAGGAGGCTATGGACGGAAACGTGGTGTTCTTTGCCGTTCCCTCCGAAGAATATGTGGAGATGGAATTTAAGCACGGTCTCATGGATGAGGGGAAAATCCGCTACGGCGGCGGAAAATCCGAGCTCATCCGCATTGGGGCCTTTGATGATATCGATATCGCTGTAGGGCATCACATCTCCCCTTCTGTCACCGCATGCGTCGCCAATCATAGGACGAATGGCTTTTTGAGCAAAATCATCCGCTATGAGGGCTTGTCCTCCCATGCGGCTGATGCGCCGGAGCGCGGCGTTGACGCTTTAAACGCGGCAAATCTCGCCCTCCACGCCCTGCAGATCCAGCAGGAATCCTACCGCGATCAGGATACCGTGCGCGTGCACGGCTATATTTCAAACGGCGGGGAGGCCATGAATATCATTGCGGATACGGTCGTCATGGAATACTCTGTCCGCGCAAACAACCTCCCGGCCATTGAGGATGCAAACCGCAAGTTTGACCGCTCCATACAGGCAGGCGCGGTGGCCACAGGCTGCGGGGCCCGCCTTGTCACCATGCCGGGATATCTGCCCACAATCCCTGTAAAAGATACCCGCGCTGTCCGCGAAGCGGTTGAGGAGGGAGCCGGTTCCTACCCGGTCATGGAGGAAGATCCCAACATGATTGCCGGAGGCTCCACGGACTTTGGAGATCTATCGCAGCTGATGCCGCTTCTCCAGTTCAACACCGGCGGGTATTCCCACGAGCTCCACAACAAGCAGACCCATCCCACGGACGAATATCTGGCCTATGTGGTCACCGCAAAAATATTTGCTCTGACCGCTTACAAGCTCCTTAAAAACAAAGCGGAATACGCCAGAGAGCTCATGGCAGATTTTACCCCCGCCATGACAAAAGCCGAATATATCCGCTATATGGATGCTCACAATGTGACGGAAACCATTTCCATGAAGCCTGTTATGCTGGATTAATCGGCATGCGCAGCGGCAAGGACAGAGAATATTCTGTTCTTGCCTTATTTATTTTCCCGGTTCTATCCCGCAAATTTTATGAAATTTTTATTTTTCTGTAACCTCCTTGTTAGAAGTCCATGGCATACTTTTTAACAAAAAGGAGTGATTTCTATGAAGATCTTCAAATATAAAATCTGGAAAGCCAATATCCAAAAAACAGCGGCGCTCTTTATGTCCGCTGTATTTCTGGTCTCCTCTCCCCTCTGCGCTTATGCGGATCAGGGACCGGGGGTATCTGCCGGGCAGGGAGATGGGCAGCCCGTCCTCACCCCCGGAGAATCCTATTATCAGTACCAGTGGGGCTTAAAAAATGATGGAAACATCCGCCGGATCTCTTATATATTGTCCTCCATTCCCATCCGAAGGGGCCCCGGAGAAATCGGCTGGCTGGGCACCCAGGGCCAGATGGTCCGCGAGGTGGTTACAGACAGTGTAAATGGCGTTGATATTAATGTGGAGCCTGCATGGGACTATTATGAGCAGAGCACCACGCGCCGCACCGTGACTGTCGCTCTCATCGACACCGGGGTGGACATCTCTCACTCAGACCTGGCCGGCTCCATCTGGGTCAACGAGGATGAGATCCCCGGGGACGGCATTGACAACGACGGAAATGGCTATGTCGATGATGTGAACGGATGGAATTTCTATTCCAACAGCAGCCAGGTATTTACCGGTGACGAGGATGACCACGGAACCCATGGCGCAGGAACCATTGCAGGGGCCTGGGACGGCCAGGGAATCACCGGAATTGCGGACGGCAATTACGTAAAAATCATGGTGTTAAAAGCTCTTGGCTCGGAAAACGGCCAGGGCATGGCCCAGAGCGTGAAGGACGCTATCCGGTATGCTCAAGCCAACGGAGCGGATATCTGCAACCTTAGCATGGGGACAGCCGCCTATGACCCGGAGCTGGAGGCCCTGATGCAGAATTCCAATATGCTCTTTGTTGTCTCCGCAGGCAACGGCGACAACTGGGGAAGAGGCTACGATATCGACTACTGGCCCGTATACCCCGCGGCCTACACAGGCGACAACATCATCACCGTGGCCAACCTGATGTTCAACGGATGGCTGGACGAGAGCTCCAACTTTGGAATTTTCTCCGTAGACATCGCCGCTCCCGGCACCTATATTTTAAGTACGACCCCAGGCGGCTACGGTTTTATGTCGGGGACCTCCATGGCCGCGCCCATGGTAACCGGTGTGGCGGCCCTGGTCTACTCCTGCAGAACGGATTTAAGCCTTATGGATGTGCGCCAGGCCATTCTGGCATCCGCCAGACCTATGGAGGGACTTACAGGGAGAGTTTCATCCGGAGGAATCCTGGACGCCTACGGCGCTATCACCTATGGGCTGTCTGTAAATGGAGGCTGACATGACCATTAAAAGCAAAATCCGCTTATCCAATGTTCTCATGGTGCTCATTCCCATCACGGCGGCTGGCCTTATCGTACTCTTCTGTCTGCGGACCTCCTTTGGAAATTACTGGCACTCCTTGGAGATGATGTATCAGGACGAAAACGGGATTCAATCCGCGCAAAGCTTGATTTACACCTACCAGCAGGAACTCTGGGAAAATAACTGGGGCAGCCGTCAGACAGCCTGCGCCTCCCAATCTATCTACCAAACAGAGACCATGTACCATCTGGAGCAGAAACTGACCAATATGGGATATCATTTTACTGTAAAGAAAAACGGACAGATTCTGTACTCCAATGTGAGCGATGCGGACATGGAAGCTGCCCTGAAGACAGCGGGGGAAGCGCTCCACACAGCCAACACGCTGACGGCCAGTCGCGACAATGTTTCAGTGATTAAAAATACCTTTCATCACAACGCAAAAGAATTTTCCATTATCGCCGTCAACAGCGGACAGAGCGGACAGCCTGTGGAGTCTTATTTGAGAAATTATATATTAAAATATGTATTTCTCTTCGTCCTGCTGTTCATCCTTCTGACAGCGGCCATGAACTGGATTATGTCCCAGTGGGTTTCCCGGAGCGTCCTCGTTCCCTTAAATAAGCTGAGGAAGGGAACCCACGAAATCCGGGAAGGAAACCTGGACACCAAGCTGGACTACCATAAAAATGATGAGTTCGGCCAGGTGTGCCGGGATTTTGAGGAGATGAGCGCGTATCTGAAGGAATCTGTGGAACAGCGCCTGGAAAATGAGCGCCGCCGCCGGGAAATGATCAACGGTGTATCCCACGACCTACGCACACCGCTCACCTCCATCGGCGGATATCTGGACGGTCTGATTGACGGAATCGCCGACACCCCGGAGAAACGGGCCCGGTACTTTAACGCCATCAAGACGCGCACCCGGGATCTGGAGCGCCTTGTGGACAGCCTTTCCGAGTACAACCGTCTGGAGAGCGGCCGGATGAAATTCCATATGGAACGGGGAGATTTAAAGGTCTTTCTCGAGCAGTACATGGCAGCTTACGAGGAGGAGGCAAAAGATAATCACGTGGATATCCGCCTGGAGGCCGGTCAGTCTCAGTATCCCATGAAATTTGACGGCGCCCAAATAAAGCGGATTTTTGACAACCTGTTCACAAATACCATCCGTTACCGCAGGAATTCTCACTCCCAGGTCACCATCCGGCTGGATAAGCAGGCGGAGACAACACGGATTCGGGTGGTATTTAAAGATGACGGCCCCGGCGTGCCCGAGGAAAGCTTAGACCGCATCTTTGAGACATTTTACCGGACCGATGAGGCCAGAAGCCACGCAGGACGCGGCAGCGGCATCGGCCTGGCTGTGGTGAAAGAAATCGTTGCCGGACACGGCGGAACCGTTTATGCAGAAAATGACGGAGGCCTGGCTGTCGTTATGGAGTTTCCCGAGGACACAGGAAAAGAGGTGCAGTAAATGGAAAAAATTTTAATCGTGGAAGACGATGAACTCATCGCGGAGCTGGAGAGAGATTACCTGGAGGCCAGCGGATTTGAAGCGGAGATTGAGCTGGACGGAAACAAAGGGATGGAAAAAGCTCTGTCCGGGGAGTACGATGCCCTGATTCTGGACGTAATGCTGCCCGGCAGGAATGGGTTTGAGATTTGCCGCAAGGTTCGGGAGACCTTAAATCTCCCTGTCATTATGGTAACGGCGCGCAAGGAGGACGTGGATAAAATCCGGGGACTGGGCCTCGGGGCAGATGATTATGTGGTGAAGCCCTTCAGCCCCGCAGAGCTGGTCGCCAGAGTACGCTCCCACATCCGGATGCACGAACGGCTTTTAGAGCAGAGCCGGGAAATCCGTTCCCAGTCCATTGTCATAAAAGACTGGGAGATCATTCCGGAGGAGCGGAGGGTATACAAAAACCATAAGGAGGTTCCTTTGACCAACAAAGAATTTGAACTCCTCTTATTTCTGGCGGAAAATCCTAACAAGGTCTTTTCAAAGGACGTTCTCTTTGACCGGATCTGGGGCATGGAGGCCCTGGGCACCACCGCCACGGTCACCGTACATATCAACCGGCTGCGCGACAAGCTGGAGCACAATCCCTCCAATCCGCAGATAATTGAGACGGTCTGGGGTGCGGGATACCGGCTGCGGGTTGACTAATATGCGCAGGCCTGGATGTGGTAAAGCACCGGGTTATCGTAAACTCCAAAGCCAGGCGTCAGGGCATCGCCTGCGGGGAAATCCTGGAAGAAATTCTTCGGAAAACCCCAGCCCCCACTGGCTCCTTAAAGGGCTCCGTGAATCACCTCCAGCACCTTTTTTAAATCACCCGCGTCAATCTGTCCAGGGGCTGACGGCGCGTTCAGCGCGCCGAAGGTCAGACAGCTTCCAAACACCTCCCCGGCCAGGCGGCTGATGAGACCCTGTCCGCCCATGGACATGGTAATCACAGGTATATCCAGACACTCCGCAGCCTCTGCCGTGGCGGAGAGCAGCGTCAGCACGTCCTCTCTGCATCCGGGCATCATGGCAATCTTTGCCGCGTCCGCTCCCAGGGCCTCCATCTGCTTCAGATTGGAGAGAAGCTCCTCCCGGGGCAGAGTGCGGAAAAAATCGTGCTTTGACACGATCACCTTCACATCTGCAGCACGGGCCTGGCGGATGATTCTGCAGACTATTGCCTCTCCGGCCGAGAGCTCCACATCCACCGCGTGAATCGCTCCTGTGCCAATCATCTCTGAGAGAAGACCTTCATAATCCTCAGGAGAGATTTCCCCATTCCCTCCCTCCGCTTTGCGGCGGTAGGTGAAAAGAAGAGGGCGCTCCCCAAGGCATTCCCGCAGCCAGGGAATAATATGCACAGCTCTCTCCCGCAGGCTGTTTTTCGCAGGGTTTTTCTCCTCCAGCCAATCAGCCCTCCACTCCACTAAATCCGCTGGACTTTCCGTGCAGAGCGCAGCCTCCTTCCTCAGCTCCTTCTCATTCTTCCCAACAAATGGAACGCAGATTTTAGGCCTTCCCTCTCCTAAGACCAGATTTCCCATCTTTACTTTTCTCATCTCTCTTCTCCCTCCGTTAAAACGCTCCGCTTCTGTCCATATCCGGCAGCGCCGCAGCTTTCCGGTCCGACGGTGCCGCGCCAAACATCTTCTTATACGCCCTGAAAAAACTGGAGTAATCGCCAAACCCCGCGCGGGCCGCTGCCTCTGCCGCAGGAATCCCGTCAAGAAGCTCCCTGCGAACCAGCGCCATTCTCTTGTATAATATGTATCTGGCCACCGTAGTACCTGTAGCTCTCTTAAAAATAGCCGTCAGATGATTTTTGCTCATATAAAAATGCTCCGCCAGGCCTTCCAGCGTGAGCGGGGACGTTAGATTCCTGTTGATATAACCAATAATCTCCTGTATCTGCCCCTCCTTTCCTCTCACCGGTCCCTGGGAGGAATATATTGCAAAAATCTTTATTAAAATCGAGAGTATTTGTGTGCGAATTGCAATATCCTGTATCTCTTTTTTATAGGATCCGCACTCTTCCAGAGCACGAAAATACCATTCCATGGCAAACTGCTCTTCCAGACACATCCAGTCCGAGGCCAGCGGCCTTAAAATTTTCTCCCTCTCCTCGGGGCTTAAAAGCTCGGATACAAAATGAATCCGTATCCGGTAGTACTCACTGTCATCCATGATCCGAAGGCCGTGAAAACAGTTTGGCGGTATAATTATCAGGCTTCCCGGTTTGGGCCGATAACTTGTTCCTTCAAGAAAATACATAACATTTCCCGCAATCATATAGTAAATCTCATAGCTGTTGTGGCAGTGCGTCTTATACTCAATATCCGCCGCATCACTTCGAGTGCGGGTGTACATCGCTAAATCCGTCTTAAAGTTCTCCTCCTGGTACAATTCAAACCTCCTTTTGGAAAACCGATTATCACTTGCTGGTTTTACCGATATCCTGAACGGTCACTACAATTTTAGCAAAAAATGGGCGAATTGCAATATTTCTTTTGCATTTGACAATGGTTTTTGGCCGGGAATTGACATATAATACATCGCGTAAGCAGGAAATGCAAAACCGAAAGGCGCATACCTTTCATACATTTATCCCCCCTTTTTAATATTTTATAAAAAAGATCAGACATCCCCAGTGCCTGATCTTTTTTCTTATTTTTCTGGCTGATCTGGAAAGGCTTCCATACGGTAATTTCACCGGCTTGGTCCATACTAAGAAAGGACACCGCGAAGACAGCGGCTGTCGCACAAATTTATATAGATATCCTGTGCAGGACGACACCTGCCCCAAAGAAAGGAGTGTTGCTTTATGAATCTTTGCCGGTGTACTCCGGACACATCCGCTATTAAAACCGCGGATAAAATCAGCCGTCCTCTGCCGTCACCCGGCCCTGGTCTCTCCCTCGCCATAGCCTCTGTTCCTATGCAGCCCTGGGAGACTCCCTACGATGCATCAAAAGCGTTTAAGCAGGGAACCATTTTTCCCAGCCTGGACCTGCCGTTTTTTCTGACGGGAGGTGGGACAAATGGCTGACCGCAATACGCTTCTGCAGAACATCAATGAGACGAGTTTTCTTCTGGACGATCTGCGGCTGTATCTGGATACACATCCCCTGGACTCCCAGGCTCTTACGGCCTTTGGGCAGGCTATGACCCAGAGAAAACAGCTTTTAGCAGAATTTGCCAAAGAGTTTGAACCGCTCACCCCGGACTGCATATGCCCGGACACCAACAACCAGACCAAGTGCTGCACAAAATACCCGGAACAGAAGCATTTTACCTGGACGGACGGCCCTGTTCCCTGGGAAAATCAAGGAGGTGCCTGAATATGTGGAACTATGAAAAGCGTCTGCAGTTTCCTATTAATATACGGAAAGTCTGCCCCAAAACCGCATCGCTGATTATCAGTCAGTTCGGGGGTCCTGACGGAGAGCTGGCCGCCTCCATGCGATATCTTTCCCAGCGCTATTCCATGCCATGCAAAGAGACGGGAGGGCTTCTCACAGACATTGGCACCGAGGAATTAGGCCATCTGGAAATGATATGCGCCATGGTCTACCAGCTCACGAAGAATCTGACGCCCGAGCAGGCGAAGACTGCAGGATTTGACGCCTACTATATTGATCACACAACAGGTCTTTGGCCTATGGCGACCGGAGGAATCCCCTTTAACGCCTGCGAGTTTCAGTCCAAGGGCGACGCTATCACGGATCTCCATGAAAACCTGGCTGCAGAGCAAAAAGCCCGCACCACGTACGACAACCTGATCCGGGTCATCGACGACCCGGATGTGCGGGAACCCTTAAAATTTCTCAGAGCCAGGGAGATCGTGCACTTTCAAAGGTTTGGGGAGGCTTTGGAACGCATGAAAGCAAAACTGAATGAGAAAAACTTTTATTACTTTAACCCGGAATTTGACAAGCAGTTTGTCTCCGGAACTTTCTAAAGAAAAAATTAGATACGCCCCGGGAAATAGGCTTGCTCATTTTGCCTTCCCGGGGCTGTTCTTTTAAAAATATTTCACATCCGGATACATCCGTGGTATAATTGCAACCATGCGGAATTTCCCGCACATTCAGAAATTACAAAGAGCTACAAAAGATAAAGGAGAATCCCCGCAATGGAACTGGCACTCATCACTGCACAGCAGGTGCTGATACTATTTGTAATGATCCTGACAGGAGCCGTCTGTTATCGGTCCGGCATTGTCAGAGAAGATGGAAAGAGGGTGCTTTCCGACATACTCTTATATCTGATCGCCCCGGCCATGCTCATTGATTCCTATATGGTGGAATTCGACCCCACAACCTTTCACAATCTCCTAGAAACCTTTGTGTTAAGCGGAATCCTTCTGCTCTTGGGGCTGGCCGTGAGCTATGTATTCACCTGGAAAATGAAGAGTCCCAACATTGTCATACTGCGCTTTGCCTGCACCTTTTCCAACGCTGGATATATGGGCTTTCCCCTGATCCGCGCCCTGTTCGGCGAGGAAGGTGTTCTCTACGCCAGTGCCTTTCTGACGATGTTCAACCTGCTTCTCTGGACCTACGGATATGTTTCCGCTTCAGGTAAAGTGCAGCCCAAAGAGATTGTCATGAGCATCATTACCTGCCCCAGCATGATCGCTGTAGTTCTGGGGCTCATGATTTACTTGCTCCAAATCCCTGTCTCGGAAATCATAAAAAGCCCTGTGTCCATGATCGGAGATATGAATACGCCCATTTCCATGATTGTCATTGGCCTTACCATCGCCGGAAGCGATATACGAAAACTTTTAAAGAGCCGGGAGCTGGGAGCAGTCATCCTCCTGCGCATGTTCGTCACCCCTTTAATCGGCGCCCTGTTCTTCTTTTTCCTGGGCGTCCACGGCATGGTGCCCATGATTGCCCTTATTCTGGAGGCCTGTCCCTGCGCAGCCATCACCACTATGTTTGCCATCAAATTTAACCACAGCCAGGATCTGGCGGCCGGGTCCGTGGTGATCACGACACTGCTCAGCATTATTACGCTGCCGCTCTACGCGCTGGTGTTAGCAGGATTTGTGGGGTGATTTTGAAAAAGGGAATCTCAGCAAAGAGATTCCCCTTTTTATTCCATCATAACCGTTCAGGACAGTTATTAATTTTATACAATCCCCTGTCCCAGCATAGCCTCTACCACCTTCTCAAATCCGGCGATATTGGCTCCGGCCACATAGTTGCCCGGCACGCCGTAGCGCTCCGCCGCATCCGCAGCCTTGGCAAAAATATTTGCCATGATATTTTTCAGTCTCTCGTCCACTTCCTCAAAGGTCCAGGACAGGCGCAGGGAGTTCTGGCTCTGCTCCAGGCCTGAGGTGGCTACGCCGCCTGCGTTGGCCGCCTTTCCGGGCATAAACAGAATCTTCTTCTCCACAAAGAGATCCGTAGCTTCTCTGGTGGACGGCATATTCGCGCCTTCTGCAACAGCAAAGCATCCATTTGCAATAAGGGTCTTGGCATCCTCCAGATTTAACTCGTTCTGGGTAGCGCAGGGAAGAGCAATATCGCAGGGGATGGTCCAAATTCCCTTGCCCTCCGTATATACGGCTGTGGGAACCGCATCCACATACTCCTTGATACGGCCTCTGCGTACTTCCTTAATCTCCTTGACAACATCCAGCTTGATGCCATCCTTATCATATACATAGCCGTTGGAATCACTGAGGGCAACCACCTTTGCGCCCAGCTGCTGGGCCTTCTGCGTAGCGTAGATCGCCACGTTTCCGGAGCCGGAAACAATAACGGTCTTTCCTGCCAGCTCCTTGCCGTTATGCTTTAACATTTCATTCAAAATATAGATAAGGCCATAACCTGTGGCCTCTGTTCGCACCAGAGATCCGCCAAAAGTCAGTCCCTTGCCTGTAAGAACGCCCTCATACAGACCCGTAATTCTCTTATACTGGCCAAAGAGATAACCAACCTCTCTTCCGCCCACACCGATATCGCCTGCAGGCACATCCGTATCCTTCCCTATATGGCGATACAGCTCTGTCATAAAGCTCTGGCAGAATGCCATTACCTCGCGATCAGACTTGCCCTTGGGATCAAAGTTGGAACCGCCTTTGCCGCCGCCCATAGGAAGACCTGTGAGGGAATTTTTTAAGGTCTGCTCAAATCCCAGGAACTTGAGGATGCTCTGATTTACGGAAGGATGGAAGCGGAGA